>JAURJV010000003.1 GCA_030832065.1 Rhodoluna sp.
AAGAATCAGGGACGACATCAAGTCTCGAGTTGAGGACCTGATCGCCGAAATAGATAAGAAGTAGTTACTTCTTTCGAACTTTCACTTTCACTTCAGTAATCTTGCCGGAGGCCTCGGCTTTGACATCAGAGAGCTTCTTCCCAAGTTCTTTACCAACCTTTTCAGCATCAAAGTCTAGGTTGATCTTTCCGCCGACCTTACCTTCAAGCCAGCTAGCTGCATTAGTCAGTAGGCTAGCGATGTTTTCCCCAAGCAGGTCTGCTTGGCCGGCAACCATGTTCGAACCGAACTTACCGAACCACTTACCCGCCTCAGCAAAACCAGCCTTGTTGATGCTGTATGTCTTGGTTTTACCCTTAGTCGCTACTAGAAGTAATTCGGCAGTGACCAGCATTTTCAGGTGCTTCTCCAGCACTGTGTCGCTTAGCTTCATTGCCTTGTTGATAGCTGCCGTGGTGTGTGGTTTGGTTGCCACTAATTCCAGAATCGCTCTTCGCTTGCCATCGGCTAGGGCATCAAAAACATCGGCCATTACTTCATCTCCTGTGCTATCTCTTTAGCGCGAGCAAGCGCTGCGCTGGTGGCTTTAATAAATAATTCATCCAGGTTGGCTTCTTCCATTACCGCAACCGCCTTCATCGTAGTTCCGTTGGGGCTGGTAACCTGGCGGCGAAGATCAGCTGGATCAGCCTGAGTCTTCACCAGTAGTGCTGCTGCCCCCAGGAAGGTTTCACTGACCATCAAATATGCTTCTTCTTGACTGAAACCCAAAGCCATGGCTGCTTTGATGAACTCTTCGATAAAAAAGAAAACATAGGCGGGACCGGAACCTGAAATAGTTGATAGTGCATCAATCTGTTCCTCAGGAATCACCAAAGTCTTACCAACTGCTGAGAACAACTCATCGACCAGAGCTAACTGCTCTTGACTAACTCTTGACCCAGCAGAAATGCCGGTGACGCCTTTACCAATCAATGCTGGTGTATTCGGCATCGCTCTAACTACAGCAACGCCTTTCGGAACGTGCTGCTCAATTGTTTCGGTGGTAACTCCAGCGGCAACAGAAACTATCAGAGCGTCTTCGCGCAACACGCTGCTAACTTGATCTAAGACCTCGGTGATGTATGCGGGTTTTACTGCCAGTAGCACTAGCTGGGCACCTTCAACTGCAAGATTGTTGGCATTGGGTTGATACTCGGTGGCATAGGCAGTCACCTTGTGTTTCTTGGCCAGTGCCTCAGCAGATTCAGTTCGCTTGGCGGTTACCTTCACCTGTGTTGGATTGATACCGTGATGAAGCATGCCACTGAGGATGGCGGTTCCCATTGAACCGCAACCTAGAATTGCAACAGTTGTCTCCTGCATGTATCTAGTTCAACACAAACTGGGTGGTGTTTTCACTGATAACGCCATTTACCTCGGCTTTTAGAACAAAGCTAGCGCCACCGGCTGGAACTTCAGGTTGGTTATCTGCAATTGAGCAACCCTCACCAGAAGATCTAACGCGCTGCCAATCCGATGGATCGGAAGCGAGAGTCACACTGGGTTGCAGCAGTGCTACATAGTCAGTCCTTGCCGCAGTTAGCTTGCAGTCCTTAGAGGACCAGACGTTATCGCTGCCTGAGGTAATGGTGTAGTAGGTGACTGAACTGCCGACATTAAATTTACATTCCACCGGTCCGGTGTTGGTTACCGTGAACCAGAGGTATGGGTATTCGCCAGGATTAAATGCTCCCTGATATTCCTTCGAAGCAGTTCCAACGTGAGCTTCAACTCTAATTTGCTGAGGCTGACAATCCGCACCGGCAACCATGGTTGGCTGACTTGGATTGAATAAACCGCTAGCCCAGGAAACCACACCGCTGACCGCTGCAACAACTCCCCAGATCAAACCAGCAAAGATCGAAAGGACTATGACTCGACGAGTCCAAATAACACTTGGCGGAACATCATGAAATTGCGACATGACTACATTTTGCCAGCCAGATGCCCTAACAATAGCGAAGCCGGCTGAGTGTTGACTCCAGTTCTTATAAAACCAGAGGCTTAACTCAGCCGGCTGTAGCTAGTGACTAAACGGCAGCGCTTTGACGCTCATTTGAGGTGAAGATGAATTCACCGGAGACCAAATCAGCAACAACATCACTGGCATTCTTGATGACACCCTGCAAAATGCTCTCAGAGATCTTGTCTTCAATTTCACGCTGAACTGCACGACGCAACGGTCTTGCACCCAACGCTGGGTCGTAGCCAAGCTCGATCAAGCGTTCCTTGGCCGCTAGGGTAAGAGTCAAAGTGATGTCTCTTTCCTCTAGGCGGTTGTTCAACTTCTTGATGAACAAGTCAACAATCTCAAGCAACTCTTCCTTGTTTAGCTGTGGGAAGACAATGACATCGTCAACACGGTTAAGGAACTCAGGTCTGAAGTTCTTCTTCAACTCATCGGTAACCTTAGCTGCCATGCGTTCGAAGTCGTTCTGCTGGTTGCCTTCCAAGTTGAAGCCCAAAGCACCCCTGGAGATGTCCTTGGTTCCCAAGTTGGTGGTCATGATGATGATGGTGTTCTTGAAGTCAACAACACGTCCCTGACCATCAGTTAGGCGACCCTCTTCCAAGATCTGCAACAGAGAGTTGAAGATGTCTGGGTGAGCCTTCTCAATCTCATCGAAAAGAACCACGCTGAAAGGCTTACGTCTAACTCGTTCGGTTAGCTGACCACCCTCATCGAAACCGATGTAGCCAGGAGGAGCTCCGAACAATCTAGAAACGGTGTGCTTTTCTGCGTACTCGCTCATGTCGAGTGAGATCAAGGCACCTTCGTCATCGAATAGGAATTCAGCCAACGCCTTAGCCAACTCGGTCTTACCAACACCGGTAGGACCGGCGAAGATGAATGAACCGGAAGGACGGTTAGGGTCTTTCAATCCTGCACGCTGACGACGGATCGCCTTGGAGATAGACTCAACCGCTGCCTTCTGACCGATGACGCGCTTGTGAAGTTCCTTCTCCATGAAGACCAGCTTGGCTGACTCTTCTTCAGACAACTTGAATACTGGGATACCAGTAGCAGCTGCCAAAACTTCAGCAATCAGACCCTCGTCAACGACGCCGTGAGCGGCAACGTTACCGGTGCGGAACTGCTTGGTTAGCTTGGCGCGCTCCGAGATTAGTTTCTTCTCGTCGTCACGCAACTTGGCAGCGCCTTCGAAGTCTTGTCCTTCAATGGCCTTTTCCTTGTCAACGCGAACAGCGGCAATCTTCTCTTCCAATTCGCGAAGCTCAGGAGGTGAAGAAAGAATCGATAGACGCAATCTAGCTCCGGCTTCATCGATTAGGTCGATTGCCTTGTCTGGTAGGAAACGGTCCTGAACGTAGCGATCGGCTAGCTTGGCAGCAGCAACAATCGCACCATCGGTAATCGAAACCTTGTGGTGGGCTTCGTAACGGTCACGAAGACCCTTCAAGATGTTGATGGTGTGAGGAACTGAAGGTTCGTTCACCTGGATAGGTTGGAACCTTCTCTCCAAAGCAGCATCCTTTTCGAAGTACTTTCTGAACTCATCCAAGGTGGTGGCACCGATGGTTTGTAATTCACCACGGGCTAGCATCGGCTTCAAGATAGACGCAGCATCAACCGCACCTTCAGCCGCTCCAGCACCAACTAGGGTGTGGATCTCATCGATGAAAGTGATGATGTCTCCGCGACCTTTAATTTCTTTGATAACTTTCTTTAGACGTTCTTCAAAGTCACCGCGGTACCTGGAACCAGCAATCAATGAACCTAGGTCAAGGGTGTAAACCTGCTTGCCCTTAAGGGTCTCTGGAACGTTTCCAGAAACAATCGCTTGCGCAAGACCTTCAACAACGGCAGTCTTACCAACACCTGGTTCACCAATCAAGATTGGGTTGTTCTTGGTGCGGCGAGAAAGAATCTGCATTACGCGTTCGATCTCTTTTTCACGACCAATAACTGGGTCAAGCTTTCCTTCAGCGGCAGCAGCAGTTAGGTTCTTACCAAACTGGTCAAGAACCTGTGAGCCCTTTTGCGGAACCTGCTCGCCACCAACTGGGGTAGCTTCCTTGTTGTCAAAGCCCTGCAACATCTGCTGAACCTGAGCACGAACCTTATTGCTGTCGGCACCCAACTTGGTTAGCACCTGAGCTGCAACACCTTCACCTTCTTTGATAAGACCAAGAAGTAGGTGCTCAGTACCGATGTATGAGTGACCTAGCTGCAAAGCCTCACGGAGGGAAAGCTCCAAAACTTTTTTAGCTCTAGGAGTGAAAGGAATGTGTCCGGTAGGAGTTTGCTGACCCTGGCCGATGATCTCTTTGACCTGGTCGCGAACTGCTTCCTGAGAAATTCCAAGCGCTTCTAACGCCTTAGCGGCTACACCTTCACCTTCGTGCAACAGTCCTAGCAGGATGTGCTCGGTACCGATGTAGTTGTGATTTAGCGACTTTGCCTCTTCTTGGGCAAGGACTACGACCCTGCGGGCCTTATCGGTGAACTTCTCAAACATTGTTACTCCTTTCGCATATTTAAATGCTTACAAAGAAGATAACCCTGTTTACCCCTCTTTATTCTGGCTGTTCGCCATTGGGGGAACGGCGCTTGGCTGCCTTTGCCCGCTCTTCAGCCTCGATTTGGGCCCGAACCTTACGTTCCTTGGCATCTGCCCCGATCAGTGACTTGAAGAGGAAGTAGACGATAACACCCATTCCAACCGGTGGCAGTAGGGCTAAAAGGGCTGGGCCAATGATGTCCCAGTTCATTACTTGACCAATGGGAACATGATGGTCTCACGGATACCAAGACCGGTCAGCGTCATCAGCAGGCGGTCAATACCCATACCCATACCACCCGATGGTGGCATCCCAAACTCAAGGGCCTTGAGGAACTCTTCATCCAGCTTCATGGCCTCTGGGTCTCCAGCAGCAGCAAGCTTAACCTGCTCAACAAATCTTTCCCGCTGAATCACCGGGTCAACCAGCTCTGAGTATCCGGTGGCCTGCTCATAGCCGCGGATGTATAGATCCCACTTCTCAACAACCCCTGGCTTTGATCTGTGGTTACGAACAAGTGGTGATGTATCAACCGGGAAGTCCATTACGAAGGTTGGCTTCTGCAGGTTAGCTTTGACGAAGTGCTCCCACAGCTCTTCAACATATTTGCCGTGCAGCGGATGGTCAATCTCTAGACCCTCCTTGTCAGCAAGTTTCTTTAGAACAGAAATATCTGTCTCCGGTGTTATCTCAACTCCTGAAGCCTGAGAAAGAGATTCGAACATTGAGATGCGATCCCATTCACCAGAAAGGTCACTAATCTCACCTTCCTCAAGTTCAACCTTTAGTGTTCCAAAAACATCCATGGCTGCGTTCTGAATTAGATCTTGAGTGAGCTTAGCCATGGTGTTGTAATCGCCGTAGGCTTCGTAAGCTTCAAGCATCGCAAATTCAGGTGAATGTGTTCTATCAGCACCTTCATTTCTGAAGTTGCGGTTAATTTCATAAACCCGGTCAATGCCACCAACCACCGCACGCTTTAGGAATAACTCTGGTGCAATTCTTAGAAACAGTTCGGTATCAAAAGCGTTTGAGTGAGTCTTGAATGGTCTTGCTGAAGCACCACCGTGGATGGTCTGCAGCATCGGAGTTTCAACTTCGATGTAGGTGCGGTCGGTGAAGGTTTTACGCATCGACTGCATAACCTTGGCACGAATCTGAACCACTTCACGAGCACGGTCACGAACGATCAGATCAACGTAGCGGTGTCTCACCCGATACTCTTCACCCAGTTCGTTGTGGAGATTAGGTAGCGGTCGGATAGTTTTAGCGGCAATCTTCCATGAGTCAGCTAGTACTGATAACTCACCGCGCTTAGAGGTAATAACTTCACCTGAAACAAACAGGTGGTCGCCTAGGTCAACAAGTTCTTTATAGTGCTCCAGGTTAGATTCGCCAACCTTATCCATGGAAAGCATTACCTGGATACGAGCACCACTACCTGCCTGCAAGGTAGCAAAGCAGAGCTTTCCAGTGTTGCGCTGGAACATAACTCGTCCAGCTAGAGCAACCTTGTCACCGGTAGCAACATCGATTTCAAGATCAGGGTATTTCGCCTTAACCTCATCGATGGTGTGGGTGATGCTCAGGCTAACCGGATAGGCCTCAGCTCCAGATTCAATCAGACGCTCACGCTTGGCTAAGCGAATGGCTATCTGCTCGGGCAGATCCTGCTCTTCTTCGCCGTTTACTAAGCTTTCGTCGGTCATGCCGGCTCCTGGATGTTCAAGGTGATGTTATCGATAAGTCTTACCCCATCAAGTATTACCGCCACCAACAGCAGGGCTTCCCCGCTGAAAGTATCGGCAATTGGCTTGAAAGTGCTCTTATCAACTAGTTCTAGATAATCAAGTTTAGCCAGAGACAGCCCAGTTAGAGCCATTCTGGCTTTATCCAGAGCAGCATCGGGGGTTTGCCCTGCGCCTATCTCCGCTTCAACTGTTCTAAGAATCTGAATGATTCTAGAAGCGGAAGCTAAGCCTTCGCTAGATAGGAATCGGTTACGGCTGGATTTAGCCAACCCCGATTCTTCCCTGATGGTCTTACCTTCAAGAATGGTGATCGAATCAGCGAATTCACGGTGCACCATTCGCCGAATCAAATAAAGTTGCTGAGCATCCTTAGCTCCAAATACTGCTATCGCCGGTTGAACTGTTCTAAAGAACCAAGAAACAATATGCAGCATGCCATCGAAGTGACCTGGCCGCGCAGCACCCTCGAAGACAGATCCGATTGCCCCTGCTCTAGGTTCTAAACGCTCTGGGATGCCCTCGGAATAAACTTCGCTGACCTGTGGGGTGAAAATTACATCGGGGGTTACCGAAAGCTCCTCTAAGCGGGCGATATCCTCTGGCAGAGTTCGCGGATACTTATCAAAGTCCTCGTTCTTACCAAACTGAGTTGGGTTGACAAAAATACTCAGCACAACAAAAGCATCTGGTTGGGCAGTTGCAATTTCAACCAGTGACAGGTGGCCCTCATGGAGCGCTCCCATAGTTGGAACTAGAACAATCTGCCTACCCTGTGTTTTAGCTGCAGTTAGTTGTTCTTGTAACTCGACGAGAGCATTGATGACAATCATTCAATGTCACCGTCAAGTAAATCGGCTGGATCTATTTCAGTTACCGAATTGCGCAGAGACTCTTCCAGTGATGAACGTAAAATTCCAGCGATCAGGTTTCTAGGTTTTTCAATTCCAGCTTCTTGCAAAAGATTTATTGCCTGGCCAACTATAAGATTCGTGAAAGTTGAGGCAACTGAAATAGCCTCAGCGTAAGCTGGCCTTGCTTCGGCTGGAACCTGCACCGGTTCCCCACCCAACTCAATAGCCAGAGTGACCACCATTGGTAGCGCTACCGAAGGTGCATCCACGGCTATGTAAGACTCTTTGAGTCTCGCTCTGTCAATAACACTGAAACCGGTGAATTTGACAGCTGGGTGAACACTCATCGGTATGACACCAACCGAGTAAGCATTCTCAAAAACTTCAAAACCGTAATCAGGTGAAGTTGAAACCACTATTTGACCTGGCGTCAAACTGTTAGTTTCCACAAGTCCGGCAACCAACTTAGGTATCTGGGCACCCGGTATCGCAAACAAAACTAAATCAACACCTTTGATTGCAGTTGCAACATCGGTGACTAAAACATCGGGCAGTTGTGACTTGACTTCTTCCTGCCTAGCTGGATCGGTGGTAGCAAAAGCCACCACGGTATGCCCAGCCTCAGCTAAAGCTTTACCCAGAGCCAGCCCGACCGGACCTGCTCCCACCACAGCCACTTTCAACACTAGGCAGCCAACCTTTCGTCGTTAGGCCCGGTATCGTTGGGCAACTTGCAGATGCCCTGAACTATGTAACTGACCACAAGCAGGATTACCGCTGTTGCCAGAGCGGCCAGGTTGGGTCTAATAACTTCACTGGCAATGACCGGAGTTGTCAGCAGGAAGCCGATAACTCCCAGATGCCAGCCAATAAATAGGGATGAGGTGATCGCTGCAGCCTTAGCCAAAAGCAACACTTTGACGGCATAGAACGGGTCAACCGGGCTAGGTCTTGGAATGCTAGTGCCAGCCTTAGCCTCAAGGATTTTCTTCAAAGCTCGTTTATACCTATAGATAGGTAAAGCCAGAAACAAGAGAATTGCCGAAACACAAGCCAGTGAGATGCTCAGACTAATCCCGCTGGCTGGAGCGCTGTAACCATTGCCGACCGCCCAGTAGCTGTAGGCAAAGCCCGCTGCCAGCGATAGAACAAACCAGAGCAAAAGAGAAATCCAATTAATTGGTTTCATTTCAGTTTCACCTGATCTAAGTAGATGTGAGCTAGCTTTTCAATCTTCCCCGTACCAGGAAGTTCGGCATTCTCATCCATGAAATACCAGGGAACAATAACGAAGGCCCGATTGGCAGCCTGCGGATGTGGGATTACTAAATCACTCGAGCGATAGTGGGTTTTACCGTAGGTGATGATATCGATGTCGATATTTCTATCCCCCCACCGTTCTCTTCTTTTTCTACCAAGTTTGTTTTCAACTGCCTGAATAACTTTCAGCAACTGCTCTGGTTTTAACTCGGTCTCAACTTCGGCAACACAATTCAAATACTTTGGTTTAGTCGAATCAACGCCAGCTAAAGTAAGCGCTTTAGATTCATAGATGGCAGAGACTTCGGTAACATTTATCTTCTCCGATTTACTCAAGTGAGCTAGAGCTAAAACCAACCAACGTCTGCGATTACCCAAATTGCTACCAAGTGCTAAAACAGCTTTAGTGCTCACGTTTAGCCTTCACAGTTACCGAAACATCTTCAAACTCGTAGGGAATTGGAGCTGAAGGTTTGTGAACGGTTATCTTAGCTTTGAGCACTATGCCGCCACCGAAGTTGAAGACATAATCGAGCAAACGCTGGGCTAAGGTTTCTAAAAGGTCAACCGGTTCGTTTTTGGTAAGTTCAACCAGCCCTTTGGCTAATTCACCGTAATGAACAGTGTTTCGCAGATCATCACTGAAAGCTGCCTTGTCTCCGTTAATCCAAACTGATGCATCAATGTAGAAGTCTTGGCCGTTCTGGCGTTCAAAATCGAAGACACCGTGGTGTGCGAAGACACGCAGACCCTTGATTGAGATTTTGTGATGCATAGGTCAATTCTCGCCTATTCGCCCATCACGCAGAGCTGCCACCACATTAATCGCATCAACAGTAGCCCAGACGTTATGAACTCTGATGCCCCAGAGTTTGCGTTGCAGCAGCAGAGCGGTCAACACTGCAGTGGCAACGTCCCTGCGTTCATTGCTAACAGTGAGCGCGTCTTCGGCTAAAGCACCGGCAATAAAACGCTTGCGGGAGGCACCAACCAGGATTGGTAACCCCAGTTTCTCCAGTTCATCGAGCCTGGACACCAACTCCCAGTTCTGTTTCATATCCTTGGCAAAGCCCAGCCCCGGATCGATGACTATCTTGTCTCTAGCCACCCCAGCCGCTTCTGCCCTAACCACCTGCTTAGCTAACTCCCCCGCAACATCACTGGCGATGTCGACATACTGGTTCATGCTGTCCATCTGAGTGCTGAACCCCCGCCAGTGAGAGATGATCAAGGTGGCGCCGGTCTTAGCTGCAACAGCAAACATGTTTTCATCGGCTAGCCCACCGGAAACATCGTTGATGATTTTTGCCCCCGTCTGAACCGCTTTCTCCGCGGTAGCTGAGTTCATGGTGTCAATGCTGATAACCATGTTCTCTTTGGCTAAAGCCTCAATAACCGGCAGCACTCTGCTCTGCTCTTCGTCGAGGGACACTCGCTCAGCGCCTGGTCTTGTCGATTCACCCCCGACATCAATAATGTCGGCACCGCTGATCACCATAAGTTTTGCTTGTTCGAGAGCTGTATCTAAAGTATTGAATTGATTGCCGTCGCTGAAAGAGTCTGGGGTGACATTTAACACACCCATGACTTTAGGTTTCTGCATTTTCATTTAGCGATGAGTGCCATGACTTCGGCACGATTAGCTGCCTCACTGTAGACTCCGCGAGTTGCCACGGTGACAGTATTGGCTTCTGGCTGCCTAGCTCCACGAGATGCAACGCAGTGGTGTCTAGCCTCAATCACAACGACAACACCTTTGGTTGAAAGACCGCGCTCAAGTGCATCAGCAATTTGGGCAGTTAGGTTCTCTTGAAGTTGTGGTCTTGCCGCTAAAACTTCAACAAGTTTAGGTAGTCTGCCCAAACCGATAACCCGATCACTCGGTAGATAGGCGATGTGGGCTAGACCGGTGAACGGCAGTAAATGATGTTCACAAATACTTACCAGCTCGATGTCTTTTAGAATCACGACATCGTTTTGTTCTGCAGGAAAAGTGTCGGTTAGAACTTCCTCTGGATTTAGGCCAACCCCGGAAAAGAATCCGGCATAGGCATCAGCAACTTTTTGCGGTGTTGCTAGAAGTTCTTCACGGTTAGGGTCTTCGCCGATAGCCGAAAGCAGTTCAACTACTGCTTTCTTGATTCTCTCGGCATCCACCATGACTACTTTTGCTTCTTAACCTTAGGAACAGCAATCGGACCGGTCTTCGGCTTTGGTCTGGTCTTTTTCGATAACCACTGTGAGCGCTTTGGAAGTTTCTTAACATTCTTGAAGATGCGGTTGATGTCTTCAGGATTTAGAGTTTCCTTCTCCATCAGTTCCTTAGCCATCTGATCAAGCACCTTACGATTTAGCAGAATTGCCTTGTATGCCTCATCCTGTGCTTTATCCAGAATGCTTCTGATTTCCTTGTCGATAACCTCAGCGGTAATGTCGCTGTATTCCTTGGCAGTTGCCATGTCACGACCAATAAAGACTTCGCCACCTTTACCAAATGACACAGACCCCAAAGTCGAGCTCATTCCATACTGGGTAACCATGGCGCGGGCTATCGATGTGGCCTTCTCAAAGTCATTAGAAGCACCGGTGGTTGGGTCGCCGTAGACAACCTCTTCAGCCACACGGCCACCCATCGCGTAGGCGATCTGGTCTAGCAACTGGTTACGGGTAACCGAGTAGCGGTCCTCCAGAGGCAAGACCATGGTGTAGCCGAGGGCACGGCCGCGCGGAAGAATGGTTACCTTGCTAACCGGGTCACTGTGGTTGAGCGAGGCTGCCACAAGTGCGTGACCGGCTTCGTGATAAGCGGTGTTTAGACGCTCATCATCCTGCATCAGGCGACCCTTCTTAGCTGGTCCACCGATAACGCGGTCAATCGACTCATCAAGAATCTCGTTGGTGATTTCTTTAGCGTTGCTTCTAGCAGTTAGCAGAGCAGCTTCATTTAGCACGTTAGCTAGATCTGCTCCGGTGAAGCCAGGAGTTCTTCTAGCCACCAGAGCCAGGTCGACCGACTTAGCAACAGGCTTACCCTTGGAGTGAACTTTAAGAATTTGTTCGCGTCCCTTTAGATCCGGAGCTGAAACACCAACCTGACGATCAAATCGACCTGGACGCAGTAGCGCTGGGTCAAGAATATCTGGACGGTTAGTAGCTGCAATCAAAATTACGTTGGTCTTAGAATCAAAGCCGTCCATCTCAACCAGCAACTGGTTTAGTGTTTGCTCTCGCTCATCGTTACCGCCACCGATACCGGCACCACGGTGACGACCCACGGCATCAATTTCATCTACGAAGATAATTGCAGGTGCTGCCTGCTTAGCTTGCTCAAATAGATCTCTAACTCTAGATGCACCAACACCGACGAACATTTCAACGAAGTCAGAACCAGAAATAGTAAAGAAAGGAACTCCTGCTTCACCGGCAACTGCTTTAGCCAGCAGTGTCTTACCGGTTCCCGGTGGACCGTAAAGCAAAACACCGCGAGGAATTTTTGCTCCAACTGCCTGGAACTTTTGTGGTTCCTTTAGGAACTCTTTAATTTCTTGTAGTTCCTCAATCGCTTCGTCGACACCGGCAACATCGGTGAACATGACCTTAGGCATGTCCTTGTTGTAGAGCTTTGCTCTTGACTTACCGAACTGCATTGCTCGGTTGTTAGAGCCTTGTGCGCCGGAGAGCATGAACCAGAACAAACCAAAGATAAGTAGGAAAGGAAGAATGCTAAAAAGTAGTGACAGGTACCAAGGTGTGCTGGTGACCTGGTCGTTGTAACCATCGGTGATGGTAGCTCCAGCGATAGCAGTGGTGATTGCGGTGCCACGCGATGAGACGTAATAGAACTGAACGTGATCGCCATACTTGCTATCCGATGAGTTCAGAACAACATCTACGCGCTGCTCATTATCTAGAACCAATACCGACTTAGCGGCACCAGATTCAATGAAGTCCAAACCTACTGAGGTATCAACCTGCTTGTAACTTGGTGCTCCGAAGGTGTTTGTTCCAATAACTAGGAAACCAACAGCAAGCAAAATCCAGATAGCTGGACCTCTTAAGAATTTACGCAGAGTCATAGAGGCTTAGCCCCAACCTTTCGTATTAACCGAATCAACCTCTAGGCTACCTGCCCCTAAAGGGCCTGAAAACACCTGTTCGCAGAGAGAATAACGCCTAACTGTAGACGGAAGGGGCCAGGATGCCAACATCCTTCAAGGTGCGGTACTTTTCCGCGTAATCCAGCCCATAACCAACAACAAACTCATTAGGAATGTCAAAACCGACCATCTTTACATAAACATCTACCTTGGCTGCCTCAGGCTTACGAAGCAGCGCAACGATTTCCACCGAAGCTGCTCCCCGTGCTGAAAGGTTTGATGCTAGCCAAGAAAGTGTTAGACCCGAATCAACTATGTCCTCAACGATGATCACGTGCCTACCTAGAACATCTGCATCTAGGTCCTTTAGAATCCTGACAACACCGGAAGACTGGGTCCCTGAACCATATGAGGAAACAGCCATCCAATCCATTGCCACAGGTATCTGTATTGCTCTAGACAGGTCAGCCATAAACATAACGGCTCCTTTGAGAACACCAACCAGCAAGACATCTTTGCCTTTATATAGGTCATCAATCTCGGCAGCTAACTCTTTGATCCTTGCTGCTATCTGTGCTTCAGTTACTAAAACTTTGGTGATGTCACCTTTGACTTGCTCTAAGTCCACTTAACATGCTCCTGGTTTGAAGGTTTTACTACTTTTCAAGATTACTTGCTTGCCTTGTCTACTAACTCTAGCCGCTGGCAAGGTCAAAGGCTTCTGTCCATGCCAATTCGTTACCAGAGCCATAACTGAAGTAATAGCCGCCCGATTGGGTTCAGCACCAAGTAGCATCAACGCCTTCAGCACCACACGGTTGGCAAGAGCTACCGGTTGCCTGGCTAAAGCCTCAGCATCCAAAACAATCTGTGTTGCCATGACTTTAGCAACTTTGCTAAATACCTGATCTGCTTTCTTATCTAAAAACTTGGCATCCTCCTGCAAGATGTCAGCGGTTCTACCCAGCGCTTCAACGACACCTGGGCCAAGTTCTTTTTCTAGAGTCGGCAGTACAATTTTTCTCACTCTTACTCTGCTGAATTTTAGATCTTGATTCTGTGGGTCTTTCCAAAATGTAAGACCGCTATCATTACAAAAACTCTCGGTTGTAGTCCGGCGAATATTTAGCAGCGGACGTAAGTACTTTTTATCTTCACTGAGCACACTCATCCCGGCCAGTGATTTAGTTCCTGAACCTCTAGCTAAACCGAGCAGAACTGTTTCAGCTTGATCATCAAGAGTGTGACCGAGCATGGTCACTTTAGCTTTATTAGTTTTAGCAAAACCATCAAGTGATACATACCTTGCTGATCTGGCATCAGCTTCCATGCCCCGCTTGGTTCTAGAAACATAAACATCAATTACCGTGACGACCCCAGCACCGAGTTCGGTAACCAGCTTCGCTGTCTTATCCGCAACTTTTCTAGATCCGGTTTGAAGATTGTGGTTAACAATACAAACTGCAATCTTCACACCACTGCGTTTACCTTCAAAGATGGCAGCAGCTGCCAGAGCTAAGGAATCGGCCCCGCCGGAACAGGCTACTGCTACGGTGTCCCCTGCTTTATAGCCGAAAGTCTCCCAGGCTTCACGGATGGCACGACGAACATCGGCTATCGCCGGTGTTAGTCTAGGTCGCGTTGCCATGGGTAACCTTTCGGTAATCTTGATACATCAAGCCTATTTAGGAGAAACATGTCTATTGACGCCATCATCGAGATTCCTCGTGGCAGCCGCAACAAATATGAGGTTGACCACGAATCAGGTCGAGTAAGACTGGACCGGGTCCTATTTACTCCATTCGTCTACCCAGTTGACTACGGATACTTCGATAACACCCTGGGTGGCGACGGTGACCCGCTAGATGCCCTAGTAATGCTGGAGTTCCCGGTATTCCCTGGTGTGGTTGTTGAGGTAAGACCGGTTGGTGTCCTACCGATGGAAGATGACGGTGGCATCGATGAAAAGATCCTCTGTGTTCCAGCTAAAGACAAGAGATGGCAGCACATCCAGGACATAGATGATGTCCCGCAGCAGCTAAAAGACGAACTTGAACACTTCTTCACCCACTACAAGGACCTAGAACCAGGCAAGTGGGTAAAGGTTGGCACTTGGGCTAACAAGGATGCAGCTCAGAAGCTTATTGACGAAGCTCTATTCAGATTCAAAGCTGAGGGCGGGCACCAATAGTCATTACTGCCCTAGCCGCACTCTTAATGCCTGCGGCAACGGCGTTGTGAAGGTCTCTTCCGCTAGCCAGAGTCGCTAAGACTGCTCCAGAGAATGAGTCCCCTGCACCGGTTGGATCGATTGCATCGAGTTTCTCAACTGGGAAAGATTCAACCAGTTGACCCTGCTCATAAAGATCTACTCCAGCATCGCCTTTGGTAACAATAACAGTTGGGTAGTTGGCACCTAAAACCTCAAACTCTTCATCGTTAGGTAGCAGAACATCGGTGCCTTTAGTCGCCGAGAGAAACTCACTCACACCGTAATCGACAATAAAACCGACTGATCCAGGATCAATCAGAACTTTACTTCCGGTGCTTTTGATTCTTGAAATGAACTCCTGAATTTCACTAACACTTCTACCAAAGATTGAATAGCCGCTGATAAAGACAAAACCAAACTCAGCTAAATAGCTGTCACTGATTTGGTTGAAGTCCAGTGCTGCATTTGCACCACGGTCAGTCAACATGGTCCGCTGGGCACCTTCAACAATTGACACTAAGGTTCCAGTCTCGAGTGTGTTGTGCTGCAGGTTTACCTTCACACCGAAGGTTGCGAACTGTTCCTGAACCCTGATTACATCGGCAGAATTAACACAACCGACAAACGAAACATCCGCTCCAATGAAGGCAGCCCAACTAGCAATGTTGGCAGCTGAGCCACCGTAGGTGTGTGAGATGTGTGAGGAAGTATCGGTATTGGCTCGGATAGACCCGTTGGGGATGACAATTATGTCATCGATGACATCGCCAATAACAAGTACTTTCATCAGTTGATCGCTGACCAAGCCTTAGCAATCTTCCCTGCCAGGGCGACATTGTTTCTTGCTAGGTCTAGGTTTACTTCCAATGATTTGCCTTTGGACTCCTCGACGATGAAGCCAAGCAGGAAGGGAGTAACGGCTTTCCCGGTGATTCCCGTCTTTTCGGCCGCTCTGAAAGCAATGTCTAGAACACGATCATGCTCGGCAGGGTCCCACTGTTTGCTCTCCGGTAGCGGGTTCGCAACAACGATTCCCTGACCGTGACCTAGCTCGTCCTGAGCTTTCATCAGCTGAGCGATTTCCTCAGCCGAGTCAACCGACCAGTCGAGGGTGTAACCGGATTTGGTTAGCCAGAAGGCTGGGAAGTCTTTGGTCTGCCAGCCGACTACCGGAACGCTGAGGGTTTCTAAACGCTCCAATGTGGCTGGAATATCTAGCACTGACTTCACCCCGGCCGCAACAACAGTAATCGGTGTAACGGCAAGAGTGGAAAGGTCTGCTGACTCATCAAACGTTGTGTTAGCCCCACGGTGAACGCCACCTAAGCCACCAGTTGCAAACACCCTGACTCCGGCCAAGTGGGCCAGGTGGGCAGTAGCGGCGACTGTGGTAGCTCCGCTTTGTTTTAGAGCAGTAAGGATTGGGATGTCTCTAACCGAAGCTTTAGCCAGATCCTCGTTGGCGATCCGATTTACCCCACCTTCATCCAAACCGATATTTGGGATGCCATCGAGGATAGCGATAGTAGCTGGAGTAACACCTTGGCTCCTAAGAATCTCTTCAAACTCTTTGGCTGCTTCTAGGTTGCGAGGTCTGGGTAGTCCGTGCGAAATGATGGTCGACTCCAAGGCAACAACCGGCTTGTTGTCATTTAACGCATCCATTACTTCTTTGGACAGTTTGATTTCAGTCATACCTCTAGGTTAAACCACTTAATAGGCAGGTAGCATCAAAGCATGATGAAACCAGCGAGCTACCTGCGCGGAGTGATGCACCCAGAGGGTTACCACGGCAATGGTAAAGACGGTGCGTTCTTTGAAGGCTGGTACGTCAAGTTGGTTTCGGCAGATCTGAGCCAACGCTGGGCTGTAATACCGGGCATTTTCAACCGTATTGATGTTGCCGATAGCACCGAGCGTAAAGAAAACTCAGAGGCATTCATTCAAGTTTTGGATGGAAGCACTGGAAGAAGCTGGTTCTATCCATTCCCTGTCGAAGAGTTTTACGCAGCTGAAGACTCATTCAACATCAAAGTTGGTAACAACACTTTTACAGAAAAAGAGTTTGTCTTAGACCTCCCCCAACTCAAAGGCACCCTCAAGGTGGTCAGTGAATTCAAACCCTGGCCGGTAACATTCAAGACTCCTGGAATTATGGGTTGGTATGGTTTCGTCCCTTTCATGGAGTGTTTCCACGGCATCGTAAGTTTCGGCCATGTACTTTCTGGAACTATCGAAATTGAGCAAAAGAAAGTTTCCTTTGACAACGCCTACGGTTACATTGAAACCGACTGGGGTAAATCTTTTCCTTCGGGTTACATCTGGATGCAAACCAACCACTTTGACTTCAACCCAGAGACTTCTCTGATTGCTTCAGCAGCGATTATCCCCTGGATCGGTAAAAGTTTCCGCGGCTTCATCATTGGATTAATGCACGAAGGAAAGCTCTACAGTTGGACAACATACAACGGAGCTAAAGAGGTAAGTCTAAAAGTTGATGACCAGCATGTCTATTGGACAGTAATTGGGCCAGATGGAACACTCGATCTCCGGGCAACTAGAAACCGCGGTGGTTTGCTGCACGCACCTCTGAATAAAGACATGCACCGAAGAGTCGAAGAAACCATGGACTCAACTGTTGAACTGACCCTAAAGGACCAGGCCGGTAAAACCATACTTAAAGGAACCGGGACTGCCGCTGCTTTAGAAATCTTCGGCGAACTAGAAAAACTCCTCGCCTACAAAAAATAGTTAAAGCAAAAAGGGGAGGCTTTCGCCTCCCCTTTCTAGCTTTTTACTAGCCGATTCTTGTAATGCGGCCGTCGGTAACCATAACAACCGGACCATTGACACTGTCGCGAACAATCGCTTCACGAACCAAGGTCTCTAGTACGTCACGGGTCTTCGCCTTAGCTAGACCACCTAACATTGTGTATCCGTCACCGCCTGAAGCCATGAAATCGTTGGTTGCAAGTGTGTAGCTGACGCTGGTTTTTTTCGGAACTGGAGTTCCGTCA
>JAURJV010000064.1 GCA_030832065.1 Rhodoluna sp.
AGAGACATTTGGCCAACACCAGACGAGGTGCAGGACACCATCGATAACACCATTAACTCAGAGATGTTTAAGACTCAGTATGCGAGCGTGTTTGAAGGGGACCGTCGTTGGAAGGAAATTCCAACTCCAACCGGGGCAACATTCAGTTGGGACCCAAAGAGTACCTACGTTCGCAAACCACCTTACTTCGATGGCATCACCATGAATCCTGAGCCGGTTGCGGACATTCATGATGCCCGTGTCCTTGCAAAGCTGGGGGACTCGGTGACAACAGATCACATCAGTCCGGCTGGTTCAATCAAGGCTGATTCCCCAGCTGGTAAATATCTGACGGAGCATGGTGTTTCAAGAGTTGACTTCAACTCCTATGGGTCTCGACGAGGTAACCATGAGGTTATGATCCGCGGAACATTCGCCAACATTAGATTGAGGAATCAGTTGCTGGTTGATGTTGAGGGTGGCTACACGAGGGACTTCACTACCGAAGATGGTAAACAAAGTTTTATCTATGATGCTTCTATTAACTACCAAGCTAGCCAGACTGCATTGGTGATCCTCGCAGGTAAAGAGTATGGCTCTGGTTCATCCAGAGACTGGGCTGCCAAGGGAACAGCACTGCTCGGAGTTAAAGCTGTGATAGCGGAAAGCTTCGAAAGAATTCATCGCAGCAATCTGATTGGCATGGGAGTCTTGCCGCTTCAATACGCTAATGGGCAGACTGCTGAGTCTCTTGGTTTAGACGGCACTGAGATCTTCACCATTGAGGGAGTAACTGCCCTAAACGGTGGAGTCACACCCAAGACGTTGAAGGTCACTGCGAAACCTTCCGCTCACTCAACCGACGGTAAAGCTGCTGTTACTTTTGACGCGGTTTTGAGAATAGACACGCCTGGCGAAGCAGATTACTACCGTCATGGTGGAATTCTTCAATATGTTCTGAGAAGTTTGGTCGGTTAGTCATGAGTTTCCTGAGCAAAATCAATTCGCCTTCGGATTTGAAGACGCTCAGCCATGGCGAACTAGTTCAACTCTCGGAGGAAATCCGTGAATACCTTGTCGATACGATCACCTCAACAGGCGGTCACTTAGGCCCAAACCTTGGAGTTGTCGAGCTAACGCTAGCCATCCACCGCGTTTTCGACTCACCGAAGGACAGCATAATCTTCGATACTGGACACCAGAGTTATGTCCACAAACTGGTAACCGGACGAAGAGATCTCTCCAACATCCGAAGTAAAGATGGAGTTGCCGGTTATCCGCAGCGATCTGAATCAATCCACGATGTTGTTGAATCCTCACACGCTTCATCTTCTTTAGCCTGGGCAGATGGAATCGCCAAGGCACACAAACTTACCGGTGAAACCGACCGTTCAGTTGTTGCTGTAATTGGTGATGGTGCACTGACCGGAGGTATGGCCTGGGAAGCGCTGAATAACATAACCGATGACAATGATCGGAATCTCATCATTGTCGTAAACGATAACGGCCGCTCTTATGCACCAACCATCGGGGGCTTAGCCAGGTATCTAAACAACGTCAGAACTGAACCGTTCTACAAGCGCATGTATCGGGCTTCAAAACGCTTCTTCTTCCGCTTTGGCTTCTTGGGTAGATTGGCTTACTCAACACTTAGGGGTGCCGGTAAAGGACTGCTCGGAACCTTCACACCTAAAGGTATGTTCCCAAACCTTGACATCAAATACATCGGTCCAATTGATGGTCACGATTTTGATTCACTCGAGCAGGCACTAAGTCAAGCAAAGCAGTATGGCGCTCCAGTGATTGTTCACGCGATTACTCAAAAGGGCAGAGGGTTCACTCTCGCCGAGGAAAACGTTGACGACCAGTATCACGCGGTTGGCCAAATTGATAAAACAACCGGTGCGTCACTTGAATCCGGATCTGGTCCATCATGGACTGGAATCTTCGCCGATGAGATCGTGAAATTAGCTGACCAAGAGTCAAAGATTGTCGGATTGACCGCTGCAATGTTGATCCCGGTAGGACTTCATAAACTAGCTGCAAAGTATCCGAATCGAGTTTTCGATGTTGGTATCGCTGAGCAACACGCAGTTGCCTCAAGCGCAGGGCTAGCTTTCGGAGGTTTGCATCCGGTTGTAGCAATCTACTCAACATTTATGAATCGAGCTTTCGATCAGGTCATGATGGACGTCGCCCTACACAAAGCCGGAGTTACTTTCGTTCTCGACAGAGCAGGCGTCACTGGACCGGATGGCGCAAGTCATCACGGAATGTGGGATCTAGCGCTCTTGCAAATAATTCCAGGTATTGAAATAGCCGCTCCTAGAGATGCCAAGCGACTTCAGGAAGAGTTAGCAGAAGCCATCGCCTTGGATGATAAGCCAACCGTCATCCGTTTCCCCAAGGGCTCTGTTCCAACCGCTATGGAACAAATCAGAAGACTTCCAGATGGCGTTGATGTGCTTTACGAATCGCCAGCCAAAGATGTCCTCCTTATTGCAGTTGGCGCAATGGCACCGGTTGCCCTGAAGGTTGCTGAACTGCTAGCCGCCCATGGCATTGGTGCGACTGTGATTGACCCACGCTGGGTAGTTCCAGTTAGAGAAAGCGTAATTAGGCTTGCTGCTGACCATCGACTGGTAGTTACTTTGGAGGATGGCGTTAAGGTCGGTGGAATTGGAACGAGAATTCGACAAGACCTTAGAAGTCATCAGATTGATACAGCCCTAAACGAGCTCGGCCTTCCAGATGAATTCCTAGAGCATGCTTCTAGATCTGAAATTCTGGAGCGAGTTGGCCTAACCGCACAAAGTATTGCTCAGGACATTGTCGCCCAAGTGCTAGGGGCTAAGGTTCCGCACGCAAAACCTTTATCAGAGATCAAGGCTGAGGAACCTAAGCTGTAGCTTCCTCGGTTACCGGAGGAGTAGTCTCTGCCAAGGACTTCATCAGCAGTCCCAAAAGCAAGGCTATTTGCCATTTACGAACACCCCGAGAGTCTAAGAAGCCTGTCAAAGATTGTTCCGTAAGTTCTGGTGGTTCGAAACAAATAGCCTTAACTGTATCTGGTGCTATCAGATTCTCAATTGGAATGGAAATGGCGGTGGATAGCTCGCTGAGAAGTTTCCTAGTCCAGAGAAATCTCGCATTTGCTAAGGGAAACTTGTTTGCCCAGTTTCTATGGTTTGGAAGTCCAGTCGCCTTTGGTCTCAACTCCACAAGGTTGATAGCTGTTTGACCTTTGTGCAGCGCGTTCCACCATTCATCGATGTATGTTCGACTTGCCCGCCCGGTAAAAGATCGCAGGCTCGCTAGCTCTGATCTTGAAAGGGGGTTAGCCTTCACTGCAGCGATTATGGACCCATCGGGAATTAATCTGCCAGGCGCAACATCTTTTTCTTTCGCCAGATTCTCTCGAGCTTCCCAGAGAAACTTAACAATGGTCAGTTGCCGTTGATCCTTGATTTCGTGAATACCAGTTACTGAGCGCCACCGCTCTAGCTTCTCTGACTTGAGTTGAGGAATCGTTAGATGGTCAAACTCGGCAAGAGCAATCTCGTACTTGTCTTTGGATTGAAGCTCCTCTGCTATTGCATCCCAAAGATCAAAGAGCACATCCACATCTAGAGCAGCGTAATTTAACCATTCTGCAGGAAGTGGCCTAGTGCTCCAGTCAACGGCGGAGTGTTCCTTTGCCAGTGTTAGACCAAGATAGTCGGCTGTCATTGTTCCGAGAGAAACTTTTGGTAGCCCAAGTATTCGACCACCAAGCTCGGTATCGAAAATTGCGGTTGGGTAAAGCCCCAGTTCATTCAGACACGGGAGATCCTGTGAGGCGGCGTGAATTATCCAAGGGGTGGAGTTGATGCGACTTTTCAGTTCGCCCAACAGTTCAGTAGCGTATTCGGGTGTCGGGTCAAAGAGATAAATACCTTTGTCCTTGACTGCAATTTGAATTAGATATGCTCGCTGTCCGTAGCGAAAGCCGCTAGCTCGTTCGGCATCTATAGCTATGGGGTCATTGTTCGCAGCCAACGCTTTTAGGAGAAGCGTTATTGTTTCGTTTGCATCAACGAGAAGTGTGTCAAGCCGCGGTGAACTTAAAAGCGGTAGTTCGACTTGCGCATCAGGTTCTGTCATTGCGCCTTTTTAAGCTGAATGATCGATTCCCCTTCAACAGAGAATCCAGCTAGTCCAGCCACTAAGTCTTGCCAGGCTGCGAAATGCTTAGCAAGATCTTTATCCGTCGGTGACCAGGAAGCTCTTAGCTCCACTTCGCTGCCGACCTTCTCATCACTTAGAGAGCCCATGCCTGTAGCGGTCATCTTTGTCACTGTGCCAGCCTCGTGGGAGAAGCTAACTTCGTTGTTTGTTAGTGATCTAGTCAATAGACCCCAGCAAAAGTTTGCGTAATCATCCTCAAGTGCCATCTCGTTTTCGTATGGAGACTTGGCGTAGGCGATTACTCTCATGTTGGAACCCCAAGTTTCAAATTGAGATTCGTCGTAGATGAAAACTATTCTGCCAACGCCTCTATTCATGGGTGTTTCGGCGCGGTTGGGAACCTGAGTTGCGAAGGCTAGAGCAAAAGGAGCAATCTTTTCTGGAGCATCTATCTGCTGAGTATCCAGTTCAGTGCGGAGTTTAGGATTAGCTAACCCGATGGCTGCTGTCGCAAACTCACTGGGGATGTTATCTGGCATGTCGAATGTACTCATTTGTTCTAGGCTAAATCTAAGAGTTGGGCTGGGGCCACTGCCACGCCGCAAAGGATGTCATGTTTCGTAACCTTATAGCGCTTATTGCTGCAAGCAGAGTGGTGCGCATGACTCTTCCTACAAAAGGTGACATCCCAGTTCTGGCGATCAGCTCTGGCGAGAAAATCGTGGTCACCCTTCCAGTTAATCCAGATACCAGTTTGAACGGGACTCAAAGTCTGTTCTTCGCAAACCGGTCTGGGCATTTGGTGGTCAAACCCTTGGCGAGAAGTGGAACCAGAACTCGGGATTTCGAGGTTATAAGAAGTTACTCAGATCTTCCAGGCGCTGGTGAAAGAGTTTGGTTATCGGGCTGGCTTGGCACAGTTCCCGAAGACTTCGGGATTGACCAGTATGAAGAGCTTTCAATGCCTAAT
>JAURJV010000065.1 GCA_030832065.1 Rhodoluna sp.
CTACAGTTCGGTTTAGATACTTTTGGCGGGATGGCCAAAGACGATGACGGAAATGACCTGTCTGCTGGTCAAACCATAAGAAACATCGTAGAGCAGGCTCAAATGGCAGATCAGCTCGGGATCAATCACTTCAACGTAGGTGAACACCACAGGGATGATTTCGCTGTTTCAGCCCCCGATACAGTCCTTGCCGGCATTGCCACGGTTACCAAGAACATCATCCTAGGCACCGGGGTTACCGTCCTATCCAGTGAAGATCCAGTTCGGGTCTACCAACGCTTTGCCACCATCGCCGCCCTATCTAACGGAAGAACTGAGATTACGGCTGGCCGTGGTTCTTTTACCGAGAGTTTCCCGCTGTTTGGCTTCAACCTGGCCGACTACGAGAAACTCTTTGAGGAGCGCTTGGAGCTCCTGGTGGAACTTCTAAAAGAAGGTCCGGTTACTTGGGCAGGTGAGACCAGAGCAGCTTTGAACAACCAGCAGGTTTACCCGAAGACCGAGAGACCAATTGGACTTCGAGTCGGTGTTGGCGGTTCCCCCCACTCAGTGATCCGAGCAGCCAAGCACGGGGCAGCCTTAGCCCTAGCCATAATCGGCGGGCACCCGTCAAGGTTTGAACCATTCGCCGGTTTGTATCGGGAGTCTCTAAAGCGCTTTGATAAACCTCAACTTGATATCGGGCTTCACTCGCCAGGACATGTCGCGCCAACCGATGAGCAGGCAATGGCAGAACTCTGGCCTAACTACCTAGCCTCATTCGGTCGAATCGGTAGAGAACGTGGCTGGGGGCCAATGACCTACGAACACTTCGCCCATGAAGCTCAAAACGGTTCGGTTTATGTTGGTTCCCCAGAGACAGTAGCCCGCAAGATCATTGAAGCCCTGAAGGTGACCGGGGCTAACCGGTTTGACCTGAAGTTTGATAACGGCCCGATGAGTCAAACCATGTTGCTTCGTTCGATTGAGTTATACGGCAAGGAAGTTATCCCTATGGTTAGAGCCGAACTGGGCGAGGAAATAGAAATCAGCCTTTAAAGCCAAAAGGGGCCGCCTTTCGGCGACCCCTCAAGGTAATGCTTATTGCTTAGTGACCTTCTTGAGCTGCAAAGTTCTTGTCGTCTTCTGCCGACTTGATTCTTGCAATGCTGAAGATGATTAGACCAAATAGACACTTGGCCAGGATGTCAGCGATGCTGTATCCAACTTCGCGGTAAACAACTTCCATACCGGTAGGAACAGTTGCACTGTTCATCGATAGTACGAAGGTGATTGGGTAGACACCCCATGTTGCGATAAGGAGCAAGCGTAGCCCAAGGAACATCTTGCGAACCTTCTCTGTCTGCTTGTCTAGGCTCTTTGACATCTCAAACCATAGAACATACAGGATGTATAGGAATGGGATGGTTGAAAGTAGACCCCACATGCTGTTGTCTAGACCGAATAGGTTGCTCTTGACGTCACCTGGGTAACCAAGCACGATCATCAAAGCAGCTGCAGGAACCAGACGCTTCAACAATGAAGACTGGATGTCCTTAGCAAGACCTAGAACAGCAACTAGCTCAACTAGTAGCAGTGGAACAGTTAGGAACCAGTCAACGTAACGGTATCCCACGTTGTAGTGAGCGAACGCTGAAACTGCATCCATAGCACCTTCGTGACCGTAAGCGGCGTTGAAGGAGTCGAACATTCTGAAGTAGTGGTAAGCAGCAATAGAGGTTACTGTTGCTGAAACCATAACAGCCAGACGGTACTTTGGTAGAACGCGATCTCTTGCAAACCACAAGAAGATCGATGTGAATAGCATGCTCGCGATACCTAGCGAAAGCATGTTGTAAACGGCACTGAATTCAACGTTGGTTAGAACGTTTGACAGTATGTTTTCCATTTATTTGTTGCCTTTCCTTAAAGAAGTCGGGCAACCGAAAATTACCCGACATTGGGACTGCGAGGCAAGAATACTCCTTTTAGGGCGTCAAATATCGCTTTAAAGAGACTTAAACTAGTGAATTAAATTGCCGGTTTTTTAGTGAAATTTCCCGCAATTAGTCGCTGAATTACAACTAAAACGATGGAAAGAATTACAAAGAAACTGAAAATTACACCAATCCAGGTCAACACAACGTCAACTCCCTCTGCAGGGTTTAGGAACCAGTAAGGCCACCAGCCATCGGTGAAACTACCGCGCAGCATGGTCAGAATCAACCATATAAGTGGATAGACCAGCACCCAGAAAGCTCTGGTGATCTTTAGCCTCGCAGTTGAGTCAACTATCAGCCATTCCAAGAAAATAATCACCGGCATATACATATGCATGATTAGGTTCGGTGGAACTGGTGGGACATAACCGATGTCTCTGGCGTCCGGAGCATCATTAGCTAGAAGAAGGTTGTAGATGACCCCCACAATCACCATAGAAGTTACGACAATCAATCGCAGTGTGCTGAATCTGACGCTTTCCGGCTCATTTCTAAAGAGCTTGATCGCGCCAAGAGTTAATACAACTGTGCTCAGGCTGCACGAAAGAATCGTGAAGTAGGAAAAGTACTCGGTCGGACGGAAAACGTTGTGAGCTACTCGGTCAATGATTGGCCAAGATACCCCCACGAAAAGTGTTAGCGCCATAGCCAGGCGCACAAATGCAAATAAAACTCTGTTCTTTTCTACCATTTGGCAAGCCTAGTAATCGAGGGCATTAAGTTGCCATTGATAAATAGTGCCGATGCGAAATTGTTATAGATTTACACAATGCTTAGAGTTTTACTTACAGGTTTCGAGCCTTTCAATCACGCCAAATTAAATCCAAGTGAACAACTTGTGTTAAGAATTGGTAAAGACGATGTTCCTGGTGCTCAAATTATTACGAAAGTATTACCGGTCGTATACAGCGAAGCATCTAAAGAACTTTTAGCTCTAGTTGAAGAGCACAAACCGGATGCGGTAATTAGCTTCGGTCAAGCTGAAGGCAGATCACCAATATCTGTTGAGCGCTTTGCAGTTAACCTTGATGACGCATCAATCGCTGATAACTCTGGCGTTACCAGAGTGGATCAGAAAATCCACAGTGATTCACCGACCGCTTACGAGAGCACCCTTCCAATAAAAGAATTTGTCACAGCTATAAAAGCTGAAGGAGTGGCAGCGTCAATTTCGATGAGTGCTGGAGCATTTCTTTGCAACCACGTTTTCTATGAATTACAAAATACTTTTAGTGGAACCAACGTTGTTAGTGGTTTCGTTCACGTTCCGTTGATGAATGAGCAGGCTGAAGATTTTCCTGGGCTACCGACAATGCATTTAGATCAGATGGTGCTGGCTGCTAAAACTATGGTTGCTGTTTTAGTCGCGAGAACTTCCGACTAGGCAGCAGCGCCCAGATAATTGCAGTTGCATCAATTAACTCTTGAACCAGAGCTGAGCCATTGGCATTGAGGTAACCGAAACTCGCAAATAACATGGTGACCAGAGCCAAACCCATACCGACAATGCTGGCCTGCAGCGCTCTTGCCCTAGCAACTTTAGAGATACTGATTGCATCAACCAGTCTTCTAATTGAGTCTTCAACTATGACAACTTTCGCTGCCTCGCTGGCAGCCGTGTTACCTCTTGCCCCCATGGCAATACCGACATCGGCGGTGGCAAGTGCTGGAGCATCATTGATGCCATCGCCAACAACCAGGATGGAGCCTTTGGTTGCCTTGAGTTCGGTTTCTAGAATCGCAAGTTTCTGAGTTGGGGTGCATTCGGCAAAGAACTCAGTGATACCGAGTTCATTGGCTATGGATTCAACTGTTGCCCTGCGATCTCCAGAAACCAGAAGTACTCGATTCACCCCAAGTTCCTTTAGAAGCTTTACAGTATCTAGCGATTCGGCCCGGAGTGGATCATCCAAACCGATAATGCCAGCTACTTCACCGTTTATAGCTATCTCGACCAGAAGGGCATTGTTTACCCCAGCCCAGCTAGGTAATGGTAACTTTGGTTGCCCAACGCTGATCTGTTTACCAAGTACTACTCCGGTTAAACCGTGACCGTGAATTTCTTTCACCTCGGTGGCTAAATCAAGTTTCAAATTCATGCTTCTGGCTTTGGCCACGATAGCTTTACCAACGATGTTTGAACTGTGTTGATCTAACGACGCAGCAAGCTGCATTACTTCTTCTTGGCTGTATTTATTGGCGAAGACCATCTTGCTGATCTGTGGGCCACCCTCAGTCAGTGTTCCGGTTTTATCAAGTAGCACTACTTCAGCCTGAGCTAGACGCTCTATCGCTTCACCAACTTTGATAATGACTCCACGTTGAGCGGCTCTCGAAATACCACTGACCAGAGCAACTGGAACAGCAAGAATCAAAGGGCAGGGGGTGGCTGCAACAATGACGGCAACGGCCTGTTTGATATCTCCGCTGATCAAAAAAGTTAAAAGAGCAAGTCCGATAGCGATTGGAACAAACCTGGCAGCCCAAACATTGGCTAAGCGAACACCTTTGGAAGCTTGGCTTTTTGCGTTTGCGACAAGGCGAATCAGGTTGGCATAGGTTGAATCTTCGGAACTTGTTGTGGTGACTATAATCACAGCTGCGCCAGCATTGAGAACACCACTGTCAACTTTGCTGTCTTTCTCGCGCCAAACCGGTAAGGATTCACCGGTGAGTGCGGATTCATCAAACAGAGCGGCTTCTTCGACCAGACCATCAAAGGGGACAACTTCACCAGAGCGAACCAAAACTCTAGAACCAACAGCAACAGCTTTGATATCAACGTCACTGATCTGACCATCTTTATCTAATAGGTGAGCGGTCTGCGGTGCTCTGGCCAGCAGAGCATCTAGATGTTTGCTGGACTGTCCTTCCGCCCATTTTTCTAAGGCCTGACCGGTGGAGAGCATGAGCGCGATGATGCTAGCTGCCAACCATTCGTCGGTCAGCACTGTGGCAAGTATGGAGAGCAAGGCGAGAACATCACTACCGAGTTCTTTATTTTGCAGTGAACGAATCAGCCAGCGCGAACTGAAGAATAAACCTAAAGCTGCACCACCTCCCCAAGCAAACTTTGCCGCCAGGAGAAGATCTTGTAATCCCAAAAACAGTCCAACTAGAACACTCAGAAGTGAGACGAGTACGAACCAGTATCTAGACATATAGGTATTGTCCCACTACCTCCATAGGCTGAACACCATGAACGCAACCAATCAACCAACCATTACTTTTCTTGGTGCTGCTGGCACGGTAACCGGCTCGAGATTCCTTTTGAGCTGCGGTGAAACCAAAGTGATGGTTGACTGCGGTCTGTTTCAAGGGCTAAAGGAACTGAGACTCAAGAACTGGGCTCCCCTTGCAGTTGACGCAGCAGAGATTGATGCTGTGGTGTTGACTCATGCCCACCTGGATCACTGCGGTTATGTTCCAAAACTTTTTGAACAGGGCTTCAAAGGCAAAGTTCACTGCACTGAATACACAGCTAAATTAGCCGAGGTTATCCTGCTGGATTCAGCCCGAATTCAAACCGAAGACGCTAAGTGGGCAGCGAAGAAGGGCTTCAGCAAGCACAATCCACCCAAACCGCTCTATGACGAGGCCAATGCCATGCAGGCCATAAAGCACTTCCAAGAGGAGAAGTTCAATACCCAGATTGAAATTGCCAAGGAAACCTTCGTCACTTTCTATCCATCGGGACATATCCTCGGGGCGGCAATAGTTGTGGTTGAGTTCTTTGGCAAGAAGCTGATGTTCTCAGGCGATCTTGGACGTGACCACCATCCTTTGCTAGTAAACCCAACTGACTTTCCTGCCGGAGAATTCGATGCGGTGCTGACTGAATCCACCTACGGGGACCGTGAGCATGTTGCCGCAACTGCGGACTTTGAAACTGCAATCAATGAAACCATT
Source organism: Rhodoluna sp. (assembly GCA_030832065.1). Taxonomy (GTDB): domain Bacteria; phylum Actinomycetota; class Actinomycetes; order Actinomycetales; family Microbacteriaceae; genus Rhodoluna. Next base: position 5,889 of record JAURJV010000065.1, read on the forward strand.
GCTGGCGGTGGCTCGGTGCTAATCCCAGCGTTCGCGGTTGATCGAACCGAAGTAATTTTGATGCGGATACGAGAGTTAATGGAATCAGGAAAAATCAAACGTTCACCACTGTTCGTTGACTCACCGATGGCTTTGAAAGCTCTGGATTACTATCGTCAGGCCATCAACACTTCTTCCGGTGAAATCAGACCGGACGTTGTTGCTCAGTGGAAGGACAAAGATCCGTTTGACCCGGGTAGCTTGGTTGAACTTCACACAGTTGACGAATCTAAAACCATCAATGATCCCACTTCACCCTGCATAATTATTTCGGCATCCGGAATGGGAACCGGTGGCCGTGTAGTTCACCATCTTCGACAGATGCTACCTAACCCTAAACACACTGTTCTCATGGTTGGTTATCAAGCAATAGGAACCAGAGGTAGAGCCCTAGTTGATGGAGCAACCGAAGTTAAGATGCACGGTGAGATGGTTCCGGTTAGAGCAAGAGTTGAAAACATTGAAGAGTTTTCAGTTCATGCTGATTCAAATGAACTCATCGCTTGGCTGCAAACCAGTTCCATTGAGCCGAAGAAAGTTTTTGTGGTTCACGGTGAAGCCGGAGTAGCAGAATCCTTCAGCGATCTGATTCAAAGCAAACTGCACTGGAACTCACATGCAGCCAAAGATGGCGAAACAGTAATTCTCTAGTTCTTTTTCAAGAGCCCGATTAGATAGGCGATGCTGAAACCAAAGCCGATTGCCGCATAACAGTAATCGAACCAAGTAAGCGCTGGAACCGGAATCAAAAGAGTCAGCACTCCCAGAGCTGCAGCGGAAACCGCCATAACTCTTGCTGAAAGCAAAACCGCTTCATCTTTACCGCGCAGCGAAACTGAGAGCATGTTTCCACATAAGGCGACCAGTGTTATCGCGATCATGCGCATTGACCATTCCAGCGCCGGATCGGTGCTTAGGCCTAGCAGCTCATTGAATAGGCCAGGGGCTAGAAGCAGTAGCAGAGCACTCAGACCAAATACGGTGGCTCCGGTGGCAAGGACTCTTCTCAAATAAGCAGTCATTTTTACCTTTCCAGTTTTCAATGCTAGAGCCAGTTGGAGAAACTTCCCCCCAGATGCACTCGGGTGGTCCTAAACGCTTCTAGGCTGGAAGGTGCTAGCCAACCGCACTGAAAGTGGAGTCATGAGAGCACTGATAAAGACGAACCCTGGACCAGGGCTCGAAATGGTGGATGTTCCTGAACCAGCGCTTGGTGAGAATGATGTCAAGATCCGAGTGCTTAGAACAGGTATCTGCGGTACTGACCTACACATCGACAGCTGGGATAACTGGGCTGCCGAGACTATCAAAACCCCAATCATCCCCGGTCACGAATTCTTTGGTGAAGTGGTTGAAATCGGGGCAAGAGTCCACGAAGTTGCCATTGGTGCATTGGTTTCTGGTGAAGGCCATATAGTTTGTGGGATCTGTCGTAACTGCCGAGCCGGTAGAAGACAGATGTGTATTAGAACTGTTGGCGTTGGAGTAAACCGTGACGGTGCTTTTGCCGAATACATTGTTATACCGGAATCCAATGTTTGGGTTCACCACGACAAGATTGATCCTGATTTAGGAGCAATCTTTGATCCTTTTGGTAATGCCGTTCACACCGCAATGGCATTCAACCTAGTTGGCGAAGATGTTTTGATTTCAGGAGCAGGACCAATCGGTTTGATGTCGATTGCGGTTGCCAGACATATTGGTGCTCGCTACATCGTTGTCACTGATGTTTCGGAACCAAGACTGGAACTTGCCAGACAGATGGGTGTCGATATTGCCCTGAATGTCTCGAAGAACCGTATTGCTGAAGCTCAAGTAACTTTGGGTATGCGTGAGGGCTTTGATGTTGGTTTTGAAATGTCTGGGCATAAAACAGCACTGCCGGAGATGATCGATAATCTCAATCACGGTGGCAGAGTTGCAATGCTGGGATTACCGAGTGAGTCAATTGACATCGACTGGTCCAAGGTGGTCACCCACATGCTGACCCTCAAAGGTATTTACGGTCGAGAAATGTTTGAGACCTGGACCGCGATGAGCTCAATGCTTAAATCCAGTGAGATTCTTCGAGAGAGAATTTCTTCGGTTATCACAAACCGGCTTCCGGCAAGTAAGTGGCGTGAAGGATTTGAAACTGCTAGGGCAGCCACCGGCGGCAAGGTTGTTTTGGATTGGACCCAACTTTAAATGTTCAACGACTTAAAAAAGCAGTTAGCGGGAAATATTGAAGAGCTCAAAGAGGCAGGGCTCTATAAGTATGAGCGTGAAATAGATTCAGCTCAGCAATCACATATCAACTCAGCTAATCGAAATCTTCTGAACTTCTGCGCCAACAACTACCTCGGACTAGCCAATGATGCCAGGGTGATTGAAGCCGCTAAGGAGATTCTTGATGAGCGAGGCTTTGGGGTTGCCTCAGTTCGCTTTATCTGCGGCACACAGGATATCCATAAGGATTTGGAACTTGAGGTCTCTAGATTCCTAGGCACCGAGGACACCATCCTGTTCTCCTCCTGCTTTGATGCCAACGGTGGGGTGTTCGAAGCTCTGTTCAACGACCAGGACGCCATCATCAGCGATGAGTTGAATCACGCCAGCATCATCGACGGTATTCGGTTATCTAAAGCCGCCAGATTCCGCTATCTAAACCGAGATATGGCTGATCTTGAGCGTTGCTTGCAAGAAGCAGCTGGCGCCAGAAACAGAATCATTGTTACCGACGGCATCTTCAGCATGGATGGATACTTAGCCCCACTTCGTGAGATCTGTGAGTTGGCTGCCAAATACAACGCCATAGTTATGGTTGATGATTCCCACGCGGTGGGATTGATGGGTGATCTGGGTGGTGGAACACCGCAGCATGCGGGGGTTGCTCACCTAGTCGACATATACACCGGCACCTTCGGTAAAGCGCTCGGCGGTGCAGCCGGTGGTTATGTTTCCGGTCGTAAAGAAATCATTGAGTATCTGAGACAGAAAGCTAGACCTTACCTTTTCTCCAACTCACTAGCTCCAGCTATTGTTGCTGGATCGCTGGCTGCGATACGTATCGCGCACGGTGAAGAGGGAGTAAAGCTCAGGGAGAAACTTCACGGCAATGCCAAGCGCTTCAGAGCGAAGATGACTGAGGCGGGATTTGATTTACTAGACGGTGAACACCCGATTATTCCAGTGATGTTTGGTGATGCTCAACTGGCTGGAAAAGTAGCAAATGAAATGTTTGCTAACGGAGTCTACGTCACTGCTTTTAGTTACCCGGTCGTACCAAAAGGTAAGGCTAGAATCAGAGTTCAACTCTCCGCATCGCACTCCACCGAGGATGTCGATGCCTGCGTTGAAGCATTTATTAAGTCACGGAGCGCAGCACAGTAATGGCAGAAAAAGTAACGGGACCAAAGTCCTATTTTCCTTTCATTGAAGCAAAGTATGGGAAACCAATTGAACATTGGATGAAAGTTCTGAAGAAGGTTAAGGACCTCAAGCATCTTGAGCAGGTCAACTATTTGAAAACGGAACACGGGATGGGGCACGGTCACGCTAACGCTCTGGTCGCGGTGTTCAAAGCGGAGCAGGGTAAATGAATCCGCTCAAAAAAGTAAAACCAGGTACCTGGGTTACCGCAGCGGTTATTGCGTTCTTCCTAGCGGTCGGTGGAGTCTTCATCGGTAACTACATTGCTAAAAACCCGCCAGCTGCCGAGGTAGCGCTGGGCCTCTACAACAACAAAAGCGCTGATCGTAAGTTGAACGAGAGAGTTGAAGTTGCCGTTCGACTAGCCCTGAAAGACACTTCGGCTAAGAAGTATCCGATTCAACTGGAAGCTCGCGGTGACGGGGCCTGGCAGGTAATCAAGACCTATGAGGCAACGAAGCCCGATAACACCGTGGTATTCAGGATTCATCCTGGCCGCTTGGGTGACATCATCTATCGAGCCGAGGTGAAGACCCCCTCGGGGACCTTGGTATCGAACGAACTTGTCCTCCACATCACCAAATAGACTTGGCTAATGCCAATGAAAGTAACGGTTATCGGCCTAGGTTATCTGGGCGCAACTCACTCGGTCGCGATGAGCAAACTCGGTCACACCGTTGTCGGCATCGAGAAGGATCCTAAAAAGCTCGAGATTCTGAGTCAGGGTAGAGCAGGATTTTTTGAACCGGGCTTAGATCAAGCCCTGCAAGAGGAACTAGCTTCGGGTCGTCTAACTTTCCAATCTGAACATGATGCGAATTCCTCAGCTGCAGAAATACATTTCATTTGTGTTGGGACTCCGCAATCCAAAAACTCGTTAGCGGCAGACACCACTTACCTGCACTCAGCTATCACTTATCTAGCACCCCACCTGAAACCAGAGTCGGTTGTCGTGGGTAAGTCCACTGTTCCCGTTGGGACTGCAGCGATTCTTACTGAAAAACTCTCTGACCTGGCAGGGTTTCCTGCCCATTTAGCCTGGAACCCAGAGTTTCTCCGAGAGGGAACAGCACTGGAGGACTCGCTTCGGCCAGACCGACTGGTGATCGGTGTTCCCGATAAATATTCTGAAGAGAAGCTGCGACAGGTCTTCGAACCGATGATCGCTTCCGGTGTCCCACTGATAGTCACTGACATACCAACTGCTGAACTGGTTAAATCAGCAGCTAACGCTTTTCTTGCTACCAAGATC
>JAURJV010000066.1 GCA_030832065.1 Rhodoluna sp.
AACTGCGCTAGTGCTTCGCTTCTAGCCGTGAAGTCTGCTGTTCGTTTAAGTTTGTAGAGCCCCAAGGCATGTTTAGCGTTTGTCAGAGCGGTTTCGGCTAACGCTCGTTTATCTCCTCGCTGCGCTACCCTAAGGTCAACTTTGGAGCCTCTGATTTCGGATAACCACTTAGAAAGCGAATCATGATCAGTTGGCAGCACCGGAACCAAAACTTCCTTCGGAACATCGCTGGCGGCAGTATTTAAGTCCCCGTAGACGTTTTGCAACAGATAGGAGACCAAATCTTCGAGACTTCGCTCAATCTCCTTGTCCACTACCCAACCTCTGGCGCCGCGGACACGACCACCTCTAACTCGGAACAAACTTACTGCTGCGGTTAGTTCGTCATCAGCTATTCCAAATAGATCGGCATCGGTTTGATCTGTGAAGACCACAGTGCTTTTCTCCAGAACAGTTTCCAGCGAGTCTGCATCATTTCGCAACTTAGCAGCTAGCTCATACTGCTGTTTCTCTGAGGCAACTGCCATTTGCCTTCTAAGTTCTGTAACGTAACTTTCATCTCCAGCGTTTAGAAAATCAATTAGCTCTTTTACCTTTGATTTGTGTTCGGACGGAGTGATTCGACCAACGCAGGGAGCAGAACACTTCCCGATGTCCGCAAGCAGACATGGTCGATTGGATTGTTTCGCCCGTGAATACACTCCATTAGAACAGGATCTGACTGGGTAGACCTTGAGCAGAGTATCGAGGGTTTCACGCACCGCCCAGGAGTTAGTGTATGGGCCAAAGTATCTTGAGCCCTTGGCATCTCGGTTACGGGTAACCATGACTCTAGGCACATCGTCGGACAAACTGATGGCTAAATATGGATAAGACTTGTCATCTTTAAACACCACATTGAAAGGTGGGTGATACTCCTTAATCCAGGTAAATTCCAGTTGCAGGGCTTCAAATTCACTCTTCACTATGGTCCAGTTCACATCAACTGCAGAGGTGACCATTCGTCTGGTTTTCTCAGGCAAGGTGTTTAGCGGTGCAAAATATGAACTAAGTCTTGCTCGAAGGTTTTTTGCTTTACCTACGTAAAGGATTCGACCAGTGGAATCAATGAACCGGTAAACACCAGGATTAGTTGGGATGTCACCCGTGTTAGGTCTGAAGCTAACCTGGTTCTCCATGATTTACTTCAATATCTCTTTCAAGAACTTACCGGTATGCGACTTGACATTCTTAGCCACTGCTTCAGGAGTTCCCACGGCTACGATCTCTCCACCTCTAGAGCCACCTTCAGGGCCGATATCAACCAACCAGTCGGCACTCTTGATGACATCAAGATTGTGTTCGATCACTATTACGGTATTCCCCTTTTCCACAAGGCCGTTTAGCACGATGAGGAGTTTACGCACATCCTCGAAGTGAAGTCCGGTTGTCGGTTCATCCAAAACATATATGGTTCTACCGTTTGAACGTTTCTGCAGCTCGGCTGCCAGCTTAACTCGCTGCGCTTCACCTCCGGAGAGAGTTGTTGCCGATTGTCCTAGGCGAACATAACCGAGTCCCACCTCCACCAGAGTGTTTAGGTACCTGGAGATCGCGGTAATGGCCTCGAAGAAAACCGCAGCTTCTGAAATCGGCATTTCTAAGACTTCAGCAATAGATTTGCCTTTGTATTTGACCTGAAGTGTTTCCCGGTTGTAACGAGCTCCGTGACACACTTCACAGAGCACATAGACGTCCGGAAGGAAGTTCATTTCAATCTTCAGAGTGCCATCGCCAGAGCAGGCCTCACAACGGCCACCCTTTACGTTGAAGGAGAATCTACCCTGTTGGTAACCACGAGCCTTAGATTCGGCAGTTTCCGAGAAGAGTTTTCTGATGTGGTCAAACACACCGGTGTATGTTGCCGGGTTTGAACGCGGAGTTCTACCGATTGGGTTTTGGTCTACGTGAACTACCTTGTCTAGTTGATCCAAACCTTCGACCCTGGTGTGCTTCCCAGCTACCCCTTTGGCTCCGTTCAATTTGTTAGCCAAAACCTCATAGAGAACGTCATTTACCAGTGATGACTTACCCGAACCGCTGACACCGGTTACTGCAATGAAAGTCCCAAGCGGAAACTCAACATCAATATTTTTGAGGTTGTTCTCTCTAGCTCCAACAACCTTGATCATCTTCTTTGCGTCGGTTTTCCTACGTTGCCTAGGTGTGACTATAGTTTCTTTGCCACTTAGGTAAGCACCAGTAATTGACTCTTTGTTAGTAAGTATCGCCTTGTATGTCCCACTGTGAACAACCTCACCACCGTGAACACCAGCGCCAGGCCCGATGTCGACCAACCAGTCAGCCGCTTTAATCGTGTCTTCATCGTGTTCGACAACTATCAGGGTGTTGCCTAGATCTCGCAGCTTTATCAAAGTTTCAATCAGTCTGCGATTGTCGCGCTGGTGCAATCCAATACTCGGCTCGTCCAGAACATACAGCACTCCGGTAAGTCCTGCTCCGATCTGTGTAGCGAGACGAATACGTTGGGCTTCACCACCGGAGAGTGTAGCCGCGGCACGTTCCAGAGAAAGGTAGTCCAATCCCACGGCTATCAAAAACTCAAGTCTGGCGCGAATCTCACGCAAAACTTGGGACGCAATCTTTTCATCACGCTTATCAAGTTTCAATTTGTTGAAGAACTCCATGGATTCACCAAGGCTGATGTTGCAAACATCTGCGATCGACTTCCCCGTGACCTTGACCGCTAATACTTCTGGACGCAATCTGGCTCCATTGCAATCTGGGCAAGGAGTTTCGCGAAGGTATTCAGCCCAGCGCCCTCTACCCCAATCGTTATCTGCCTCGAGGTATTTGCGTTCAATGTAGTTAAGTGCACCTTCAAAACCAGTGGTGTATCTCAGTTCGCGCCCGTATCGGTTCTTCCACTTCATCTGAACGTCATAGTTATTGCCATAGAGAACTGCATCCTGAATCTCTTCCGGAAGGTCCTGCCATGGAGTGTCAATTGAGAAATCTAGGTCCTTAGCTAAACCAGTGACCAGCCGGGTGTAATAGGTGAATAGACCCTTACCTTGAGTCGACCATGGCCGGATGACCCCGCCTCTAATGGATTCCGAAGGATCGCCAATCACAAGATCTTTATCAACGGCCATCTTTGTACCCAAACCAGAGCAGGTTTGGCAGGCACCGAAAGGAGCGTTGAAGGAAAATGTTCTAGGTTCGATTTCGGTTAGAGCCAGCGGGTGCTCGTTAGGGCAAGACATCTTTTCGCTGAAGTTCCTGAGTTTCCCTTCTCCAGTAACATCTACCAGGTCAAGGGTGACTCGACCGTTAGCTAGCTTCAGAGCTGTTTCTACTGAGTCAGTTAGTCTTTGGCCGATGTCGGCTTTAGCCACTAAACGATCAACCACCACAGAAATGTCGTGCTTATAAGTCTTGCGCAGCGGTTTCGCCTCACTTAGCGTTACCACCTCACCGTCAACCACAGCTCTGGCAAAACCCTGAGCAATCAGCTCACGGAACAAGTCAGCAAACTCTCCCTTTTTCTGGTCAACTACCTGGGCGAGGACTTGATACTTAGTCCCGGTTGGTAGCTGCATGATTTGATCAACTATTTGTTGAGTGGTTTGCTTGGCAATTCGCTCCCCGCATACCGAACAGTGCGGAATGCCTATTCTTGCCCAGAGTAAACGCAAGTAATCGTGAATCTCGGTAATTGTTCCAACCGTTGAGCGTGGGTTACGGTTTGTCGATTTCTGATCGATAGAAACTGCAGGCGATAACCCCTCGATGAAATCCACGTCTGGACGATCAACTTGACCGAGAAACTGTCTTGCGTAGGCGCTGAGAGATTCCACGTAGCGGCGCTGGCCTTCGGCGAAAATGGTGTCAAAGGCAAGCGAAGACTTTCCTGATCCAGATAGCCCGGTAAAGACAACCATCGCGTTGCGCGGGATCTCCAGGGTCAGATTCTTAAGGTTGTGAACCCTAGCTCCTTTGACAACGAGCTTCTCTTTGGTTGGAATTTGGATTACA
>JAURJV010000067.1 GCA_030832065.1 Rhodoluna sp.
GGCTAGAGGCGAGGAACTGAGTGTTTATGACTTTATGAAGATTGCGCAGGCCAGTCAGCAATGATCTTTAAGCGCAAAAAGAAGATAGACATTTTCGGTGACCTGCCCCAGGCTCCAGATAACATCGAGACTAAGAACCGTGAAATCAAAAAATCGGGTCGACGTGCCATGTTGGTTCCCGACACCCCCTTCACCGATGATCCAGCAGCTGACAAATTGCTGGCCAACACCGCAAAGCAGCGCGAGCAGTGGCTGGAGATTTTGGATCAGAGTGAAGTGCGGGAAGCCGACCAGGAGGGAATCGCCGGTTACCTTGAGAGCAACTACCGGGTTCAGCAGTGGTGGGCTAATTCAATTGCCCTGATGTATTTGAAGTGGCGTGCTGGTTCTAAATCGGTTGCTGTTTCTAGCCGAAACATAAGACTGGTATTTGAGCTACCAACCTCAGTTGGACTTGGCTACAACCTGCTCAACGCCAATTCAATTTACGGTAAAGATCTTAAACGAACTTTGAAGTCGGTAACTGACGAGAGAATAGTGTTGAGCTTTACCGATGAAACCAGAGCAACTATTCTGTTCAAAAAAAGTGGGGACAGCTGTGAAGTTATTGTTGAACACGAGTTTATTGCGAACCAGATAATGCTCAAGTATCGAACCAAGTATTGGAATGAACTTTTTGCCAAAATGATTGAGCAGGTGAGCAGATGATTAGGGCGAGCGCTCCTGCCAAAGTTAATCTAGTTTTTCAGGTTGGCAAATTACAGTCTGACGGCTACCATCCGGTGAACTCTCTCTACCTGGAGTTAGATCTTCGTGAAGAGCTCAGCCTGACTAAAGGTCAAGCTGGTTCGGGTGTTCAAATTTTTGTCCGAGGTGAGAATCTGCCAGCCAGACACATCAACTCTGTGCCCCGGGATAACACCAATCTGGTTTACAAAGTTGCCGAAGCCATGTTTGCAAGAGCTGAAGTAGTGCTTGAAGATTTAGAAATCGATATCTTGAAGCGAATACCAGTTGCCGGCGGCATGGCTGGCGGCTCAGCCGATGCTGCTGCCATGCTCATCGCTTGCAACGAGTATTTGCATCTTTATCATCAGATCCCGCGGTTAGCTAAGGCGGAGTTGATAGAGCTAGCTGCTGAGTTTGGATCCGACGTTCCATTCAGCGTCCTCGGTGGTTTGGCGGTTGGCACTGACCGCGGTCAAAAACTTTCAGCCCTAGACCCACTTGGTTTTGAAACACACTGGGTTATCGCTATAAGCAACGAGGGGTTATCGACCCCTGCGGTCTATGACCGGTTTGATGAGTTGGCCGGGGGAACCAGCTTTACCGAGCTAGGTCAGCCAATCGGCTCGATTGCGGAGCTGGCTGAGTTTATGGTCAATGACCTGGAGGAAGCTGCCACCTACCTACTTCCAGCCATCAGCCAGACTAAGGCGCAGCTGGTTGAGCTCGGAGCCCTAAAAGCCATGGTCTCTGGTTCCGGTCCGACCGTAATTGGTTTATTTGCTTCTAGAGATTCGGCAGATCAGGCAGCCCAAGAATTGAGCAGTGCTGGGGTTACCTGTTTTATCGCTTCAGCTAGTTATGGCGGAACTAGGCTCCTCTAATAAAAGTCGTGGCAGACTTATAGCGTCAAGCATGGCTTGAATTGCTCCCTAGTGTAACGGCAGCACGGCACCCTTTGGAGGTGTTCGGTCCAGGTTCGAATCCTGGGGGAGCAGCGAAACTGAAACTGGAGGTTGGATGGAAGCGCACCTAGCGGTAGTCGTTTTGGCTGCTGGTGAAGGCACGAGGATGCGTTCAGCCACCCCGAAAGTCATGCACGAGATTGCCGGACTACCGATGTTGGGTCACGCTCTCGCCACGGCAACTGCTCTAAATGCCCAATATGTTGTTCCGGTTATTCGTCATGAAAAAGAAAAACTTGAGCCATATATTCACACCTTCTACCCTCAGGTTCACGTGTCTCATCAGGATGAGATCCCAGGAACTGGCAGGGCTCTTGAATGCGGTCTCAGCGTTCTACCGGATGACTTCAGTGGCGCGGTGGTTGTCACCAGTGCTGATATTCCACTGCTAGATGTAAACACTATTGAGTCAATGCTCGAGGTTCACTTAGAAAGTGGTGCCGGAGCTACTCTGCTCACGACGGTATTTGAAGACCCAAGTGGTTACGGCCGAATCGTCAGAGATCTCTCTGGGAACTTTGTTTCAATAGTTGAGCACCGCGATGCCTCCGAGGACGAACTTGCCATTAACGAAGTTAACGCTGGGGTCTACGTTTTTGATTATGACTTGGTAAAAACAGCACTTTCCAAAATCGGAACACATAATGCTGCTGGTGAAAAGTACCTAACCGATGTTCTTACAGAAATTATCAAGCTTGGTAAAAATGTCAAAGCGCTAAAGGTTAGAGATAACTGGTTGGTTGCAGGAGTTAACACCAGAGTTCAACTGCAACAGGTCAGCGCAGAGCTAAACCGACGTATTTGTGAAGGCTGGATGTTAGCTGGGGTTACTATCGTCGATCCAAACACCACTCACATCGACGTCACCGCGGTTCTCGGGGAAGATGTTACCCTGCAGCCAGGCACCTATCTAAAGGGAATCACCTCGATTGGTAGCGGATCAGTGATTGGACCTGAAGTGACCATTCACGATTCGGTGATTGGTGAAAACTGCCAGGTGAAGAAGTCAGATATCAACGGTTCAGTGATTGAGGCAGAATCAACGGTTGGACCATTCAGCTACATCAGGCCAGGTACGCACTTAGGCGTTGGTGGCAAAATTGGCACTTTCGTTGAGACTAAGAATGCCAAGATCGGTGCTGGTTCAAAGATTCCACACCTGTCCTATGTTGGCGATGCAACTATCGGTGAACACAGCAACATTGGTGCTGGCACCATATTTGCTAACTATGACGGTGTAAATAAGCATCACACCACAATCGGTTCGCATGTTAGGACTGGCTCACACAATGTCTTTGTTGCACCGATAACCATCGAAGACGGGGCATACACCGCTGCTGGAACCGTGGTTCGTAAAGATGTTGAAGCTGGGGATTTGGCGATGAACGTTGCGCCACAGAGAAACTTAGCGGGCTGGGTTCTGGCTAAACGCGCAGGAACCAGTTCGGCCGAGGCCGCCAAGAGAGCAAAGGAATAGTTCAGTGCAAATCAAGACATCCGGACAGAAACGTTTGGTTCTAGCCACCGGTAGAGCTCACCCAGAGTTAGCCCAAGAGATTGCCAGACTGTTGGAGACGGAATTGGTGCCAACCACCGCCTATGACTTCGCCAACGGTGAAATCTTTGTTCGTTTTGATGAGTCGGTTCGCGGTGTTGATGCATTCGTCATCCAGTCACACACCGCACCAATTAATGACCAACTTATGGAACAGCTGATCATGATTGATGCGCTTAAGCGTGCCAGTGCTAAACGAATCACTGTTGTCTCACCTTTCTTCCCTTACGCCAGGCAGGATAAGAAGCACAAGGGACGTGAACCAATATCTGCTCGACTAGTTGCTGATCTTTATAAAGCCGCCGGAGCAGATCGTCTGATGAGCGTTGATTTGCACTCACCGCAGATTCAAGGTTTCTTCGATGGACCGGTAGATCACCTCTGGGCTTTGCCGTTGCTTGCTGATTACGTGAAGCAAACTTTTGGTGCAGAGAATCTAACCGTTGTTTCCCCAGACTCCGGCCGCGTTCGTGTAGCAGATATTTGGGCAGACCGATTGGGTGCCCCGCTAGCTATCATCCACAAGCGTCGCGACCCGAACAAGCCAAACCAGGTTCAGGTAAACGAACTGGTTGGTGAAGTTGAAGGTCGTGTCTGTGTTTTGGTTGACGACATGATTGACACAGCAGGAACCATCGTTGCAGCTGCAAAAGCGCTAAGGGAGAACGGAGCTGGCAGGATAATCGTGGCTTCAACCCACGCAGTATTCAGCGATCCAGCGGTTGAGCGGCTATCCGGACCGGAAGTCGACAACGTCATCGTCACCAACACTTTGCCAATACCTGCCGATAAGCAGTTCGAGAAGCTAACCGTGCTGTCAATTGCACCTCTGATTGCTCGGGCAATCAGCTCTGTATTCAACGATGACAGCGTGACTCAGCTCTTTGATGGTCACGTCTAAACCGAAGCAGCAACTCTCGCTTCTCGGAGCGGTCGCTATTGGTTTAGCTTCCATGCTCGGAGCCGGTGTGTTCTTTGTGTGGTCAACCGCATGGGATAAGTCCCACGATCAGATATTTATTGCTCTGCTAATAGCTGGGCTGGTCGCCTCACTCAATGCGGCATCGGTCTATCAACTGGCTAGCAATGTTTCTCGGGCTGGTGGAGTCTATGCCTACGCTCGGGTTTACCTCCCGCAGAGTTTTAGCTTTATTGCAGGTTTCGCATTTGTCTTCGGGAAGATTGCCTCCATCGCAGCCATCGCAATCATCATTGAGATGTATTTGCTGCCCGGTACTCACATCGCCTCAGCCGTTGTCATCACGATGACAATACTGAACCTCTTCGGCATAAATCGGACTGCACTGATGGCTGCCATCCTGGCGCTGATCACAGGAGTGTTTCTGCTTTTCTCAATTTCTTCTGGACTGACCAGTGGCCTAAGCCATGAAGCTTTTACTATTGGGATGCTTCAACCATCACTATCTTTGGATACCTTATCCTCCGCATCAATCATCTTTTTTGCGTTTGCTGGTTACGCCCGTGTGGCGACTTTAGGCGATGAAGTAAAGGATCCCAAAAAGAATATCCCTCGTGCAATAGTGATTTCACTTTCGCTCGTGCTTGGTCTATACCTACTGATCACGGTCGTTCTAGTTGGTGTGCTGAATCCAAGCAATGAGCCAATGCCTTCAGCTGTTTTCGAAGCACTGTTAAGTAGAACGGCATCTTGGTTCCCGCCAATTCTCATTGACGGGGTAGTAGTGGCAGCCAGCCTTGGTTCGATTTTGGCTCTGCTTGCGGGGGTCTCTAGGACCGCTGCCACCATGGCTGAGGACAGTGAACTTCCCAAGGTCTTTGAAAAGCGCAATCGCTTTGGTGCTCCCTGGTTGGCTGAATTTCTAATTGCTCTTGGTGCAGTAATCCTTATCGAATCCCAGCAATACACACAGTGGGTTATCGCTTTCTCTAGCTTTAGTGTTTTGCTCTACTACGCAATCGGGCACCTCAGTGTCTTAGCTCAACCTAGAGACCAAGTTCGTCAACCCAAATTCCTTGCTGTTGCAGGCTTTTTGCTGTGCTTATTGCTTTTGGTTTGTGTGCCAGGACCTGCGGTTGGAGTAAGTAGCGGCATCCTGCTGGCTGCTTGGCTAGTCAGAACCGGATTGCGTCGCAGGTCGGTTAGCAAGTAGACTGCTATAGAAACAGCGGCGAGGGTTATTTATAACCGTGATCGACGGGGTACCTAAAGTTCCTCGCGTATTGCTTGAGTTGAACAAACACTAAGGATAAATAAATGTCAGTAAACAAACTTGTTGGCGAGATGCGCACCAGCTTCGGTAAAGGCGCAGCTCGTAAGGCTCGCGCCGCCGGAAGAACCCCAGCGGTTATCTATGGTCACGGATCAGAGCCACGTCACATCACCGTTCCTGCTCACGAAGTAGCACTTATTCTTCGTCACAAGAACGCCATCATCGAACTTGACCTAAATGGCAAGACTGAGACTGTGCTGGTAAAGAGCGCATCCAAGGACGTAGTTACCCAGGTCATCGAACACATCGACCTAGTTGAGATCGTCAAGGGTGAGCGCGTCCACGTTGAAGTTCCTGTTCACGTTGTTGGTGAATCAATGTCGGGTACCGTTGTCGACCTTGAGCACAAGACTCTAAAGCTTGAAGTTGATGCAACCACCATTCCTGAATACGTTGAAGTTCACTTCAACAAGGAAGGTCTTGGCTTCCACGTAACCGCTGGAGACATCAAGCTTCCAGCCGGAGCAAAACTTGACCTAGACGACCACGAATTGGTCGCCTCGGTTGTTGGTACCGGTGCCGGAGCAAGTGAAGATGCAGCAGAAGCTGCACCAGCTGCTGCTACTGAGGCTCCTAAAGCTGAGTAATTGAGCAATAACGCTTATTTA
>JAURJV010000068.1 GCA_030832065.1 Rhodoluna sp.
CTAGGAAGGCAAGCTGATGAGCAAGGTGAGTCTTCCCAACCAGCTTCGCAAAGTTGTCGATAAAGATCTGATCAAGATTATTCAGTCTGGTTTAGAGCAGGTAGAAGATGAACTGCTAGCTGCGGTTAGGCATACTGACCCTGTAGCTAACGTAACCAGCAGACATTTATTGGAAGCCGGCGGTAAACGATTGCGTCCGGTGCTGGTTCTGTTAGCTGCCAACCTGGGTAAGGGAAACATCCCTGAGGTTATTAAGGCATCGGTTGTCGTGGAACTTACTCACCTGGCTACTTTGTATCACGATGACGTGATGGATAGAGCACCGATGCGCAGGGGAGTTCAAACTGCTCATGAAATCTGGGGTAACAGCGTTGCCATTCTTACCGGTGATCTCCTGTTTGCGAAGGCATCCCAGATAGTTTCAAGACTCGGGGCTAAAGCCCTCACCTTGCAGGCGGATACTTTTGAGAGATTGTGTTTGGGTCAACTGCATGAAACTATTGGTCCAGCCGAAAACGAAGACCCAATTGAGCACTACATCCAGGTGCTAGCCGATAAGACCGGTTCGCTTATTTCAGCCAGTGCTGAACTGGGTTGTATTTATGCTGATGCACCGGATGAGTATCGTGAACCGCTGCGGATTTACGGTGAGAAGGTTGGTGTTGCCTTCCAGTTAATTGACGATGTGATTGACATCGGAAGTGATGCTTCGGGTAAGACTCCTGGCACCGACCTTCGGGCAGGTGTTCCAACCATGCCAACTTTGATCCTGCGCAGAATGGCTAAGACTGATCCGATTGCAGCTGAACTAGTTGCGATAATTGATGGTGGTTTAGAAGACGATGCGATGCTAGCCACTGTGGTTGAAAGGCTTCGTAAACACCCAGCATTAGATGAGGCTTACCAGTTGGCGAAGTCTTGGGCAGCCGAAGCCGTTGCTGCCTTAGCCCCACTGCCTGATTCACCGGTCAAGGATGCTCTTAGAGTTTTTGCTGAAGCCGTTGTTGAGCGTGAAGAGTAAATAGAGGATATTGTTTTGAAGAAGATGCGTCTGGCCATAGTTGGTGCTGGCCCGGCTGGTATTTATGCCGCTGATTTGATGATTAAAGCTGAACGGGACTTTGAAGTAAGCATTGATCTGTTTGATTTACTTCCAGCACCATATGGTTTGGTCCGTTACGGTGTTGCACCGGATCACCCACGGATTAAGGGAATTATCAGGGCATTGTATGAAGTTTTAGATAGAGGTGACATCAGATTCTTTGGCAATGTTGAATACGGTAAAGACATCACACTAGAAGAACTGAAAGAGCACTACCACGCAGTTATTTTTGCAACCGGGGCTATCAAAGATGCCGACCTAAACATTCCTGGCATTGAACTTGATGGCAGTTACGGCGCAGCTGATTTTGTTAACTGGTATGACGCTCACCCTGACTTCCCCAGGACTTGGGATCTTTCGGCTAAAGAGATAGCGGTTATCGGTAACGGTAACGTAGCCCTGGATGTTGCCAGAATTCTGGCCAAGCAACCTGCAGACATGTTAGCTACTGACATTCCAGAGAATGTTTATCAGGGATTATTGAGCTCCAATGCAACCGATGTTCACGTCTTTGGAAGACGTGGACCAGCTCAGGTTAAGTTCAGCCCACTGGAACTTCGTGAAGCCTGTCACATCAACGGGGTTGACACCATCGTCTACGACGAAGACTTCCAGTATGACGAAGGTTCCCAGCAGGCAATAGACAGCAACAACCAGACCAGAGTTATGGTCAAGACTTTAGAAGATCTTCGCGGTCAAGAACCTACCGGTGCAGCTAAGCGGCTGCACCTGCACTTTTTCAGTTCACCGGTAGAAGTAATTGGAACCGATGGCAAGGTTAGTGCTTTTAAGATTGAGCGAACAAAGCTCGATGGCAAAGGTGGGGTGGTTGGTACCGGTGAATACCGCAGCTATCCGGTTCAGGCGGTTTACCGCGCGGTTGGTTACTTCGGCTCAGAGTTAGCTGAGATTCCGTTTGATTCTAAGTATGGGGTTATTAAGAATGAAGCCGGACGAGTACTGGATGCTTCTGGGGAGCAGATCCCAGGAGTTTATGCCACCGGTTGGATTAAGCGAGGCCCGGTCGGTCTTATCGGCCATACCAAGGCTGATGCCATGGAGACCATCGCCTGCATCCTTGAGGATAAAGCTAAGTACTGGAACCCGGGTAGAGCTGATGAGGCAGAGATCGTTGCTCTGCTAGAGAGTAAACAGGTTAAGTTCCTGGGTTGGCCAGAGTGGCTAAAGATTGATGCTCGCGAGCGCAGCTTAGGTGAAGCTCAGGGCCGCGAGAGAATTAAGTTAGTTGAGCGTCAAGATTTCCTTGATGCTGCCAAATAAGAGAACTAAGTGAAGATAGCCGAAAACCGCATCAAAACAGTTCAGTTTGCACTGGCACTTACTTTCTTTACCCAGGGTGTTGCAGCTCTCTCTTGGATTCCTCGTATTCCAGAGTTCATCCATAACCTAGGGGTTACTAAAGAAGTCTGGGGAGTTCTTATTGGGGTCGGCGGTATCGGAGCTTTAGTTCCACTGGTCTTTACCAACCGACTGGTAAACAAATTCGGCACCACTCCGATTATTAAGTTCACCGCGGTTGGTATGTGTTTGCTTTTTCTTGCTCTGCCTTATCCAACCCAGTGGTGGTTATTCCTGACCCTGCACTTTTCTCTAACAGTGATCATCAGTACATTCAACATCGCCCTGAACTCCCAGGCGGTTAACTTCCAGCAGAGCATCGGCAAGGTCATTCTTTCCAGCCTGCACGGCTCTTGGAGCATTGGTGCTGCCTGCTCGGCTGCGGTTACCGGAGTGGTTGCTACCTTCACTCCGCTAAAAGTTCAGATGCTGGTCATTCCACTGATTTGTTTAGGTTTGTTCTTCTACGCTTTCACTAAATTATTGAAACCTAGCGAAGACTCGCACGGTAAAAATAAACCTAAAGAGAAAACTGTTTCCTGGTTGAAATCGCCTAGGTATTTATGGTTGTTGGCTTTTGGTTTAGTTGCGGGGATGTGGCCGGAGCTGGTGGTCATGGACTGGTCTTCGGTATACAGCAAAGAGATTCTGCAGTTAGACGCATCTCGAGCTGCTTGGCCCTACACGATCTTCGTCGCATCAATGATTGTTGGAAGATTCTCCATTACTAAGCTCACCGTGAAACACAGCATTAACAAATTGTCTATGTATGGGGCAATGTTTGGTTCGGTGGCGATGGCTCTTGCCTACTTTCTTTCGGCAACCCTTGCTGAAATGAACCAAAGCTTGGCCCTGCTGCTGTTCTGTATTTTCTTCGCAATTGCCGGTCTAGGGATATCCTCCATGGTGCCTAGCTTTTATAGTGCTGCTGGACATGTCAAAGGGTTACCAACCCCGGCAGCACTTTCCAGAATGACCTTGTTTAGCTCGCTGGTGGCTATTTTTGCTCGAATGGCAATGGGGTCAATGATTGAGCGCTGGTCACTACCAATCGCGATGATATTCCCCGTAGTAATGTTTGTGATCGCTGGAGTCATCAGTGGTGTTGTCGCTAGCCAAAATAAGAAACTGGACAAAGAGCAAGCACTTGCCTACCCACCGACTTCGCCGGTGTCAGCTATCGATGTTCCTTAGCGGAAGTTAACAAACTGGACGTCAATGTCCAGGTTGCTAGATTTCAACAGGGCAATAACTTCCTGAAGATCATCACGGCTCTTGCTAGAAACCCTAAGCTCATCACCCTGAATGTTGGCCTTTACTGACTTAGGTCCCTGCTCACGGATGATTGCTGAGATCTTCTTAGCTTCGGGTTGCTCAATACCTTCTTTAAGGGAAGCCTCGATACGGTATTCCTTACCGGAAGCAAAAGGGGCACCGGCATCTAGGCTCTTGAGCGAGATGTCGCGCTTAACCAGTTTGGATTGAAAGACATCTAGAACAGCTTTGACGCGTTCTTCGCTGTTTGCTTTCATGAGGATCTTCTCGCCAGAGAATTCGATGGAAGCACCGACACCTTTGAAGTCGTAGCGCTGTTCAATTTCTTTTTGCGCCTGATTCAAAGCGTTCGAAGCTTCTTGCTTGTCTACTTTGCTAACAATGTCAAAAGAGGAATCTGCCATAGTGAAAAGTCTATTCAGTTTCCGGCTTTAGTTGTGCTGGCTCGCACCACAAGTTCAATCGGCCAATCCATAAATGTGTCTTTGGCCTGGTTCGGGTTATCCAGCAGTTCCAGCATTAGTTTTACTAACTGTTCTGCTTGACCGGTTACGTTCTGATCTATGGTGGTAATTCCAAAGAAGTCAGCCAACTCATGGTTATCAACACCAACTATGGAAACATCCTGCGGAACTTTCAGCCCCATGTCTTTAGCTGCCAGCATCGCGCCCACCGCTAACTCATCAGATGAAGCAAAGATGGCGGTTGGTGAGTTATGCGGGTCGCCAAGCAGTTGCTTAGCAGCGGCATAGCCTTCACTGATTGCATATTTAGCAACCTGCTTATACCAAGAGGCTTTAGGTTCAATGCCTGCCTGCTTTAGTGCAGATTCGTAACCATCTCTTCGCTCATCGAAGACTCTGAAGAACTTCTCATCGTTACCACTTAGCCCAATCATGGCTATCTTGGTGTGACCCATGGCGATTAGGTGGTCGGTGGCTAACTTTCCTGCAGCAGTGTCATTGATCTTGATGTTTCTAGCACCTTCAATTAGTCCACCTAGAGAAACAATTGGTTTGTTAACAGCGTTAAGGGAAGCTAACTCTTCGTCAGTCATCCTTACTGAAATACACATAACCGCATCTACTCGTTTGCGTGGCAGTGAAGATTTAAAAATCGATCGGCGGTGGTTATCGCCGGAAGAGAGGTTATAGAGGGTGACGTCGTAGCCGGCTTTAACCAGTTCACGGTCAACCGTTTCTAAAGCTGTTGCGAAAAACCAACGATCAACATAGGGAACCACAACACCAATGTTCTTAGTTCTACCGGTAACCAGAGTTGATGCTGAAGCAGAAGGGACATAACCAAGTCTTGCTGCTACCTCTTCAACCAGTTCTTTGGTTTCTCTGGAGACATAGTCTTTGCCGGATAGGGCTCTGGAGACGGTAGCGGTAGAGACCCCTGCCTCTCTGGCCACATCGACTATTCCAGCC
>JAURJV010000069.1 GCA_030832065.1 Rhodoluna sp.
GGCAAGGGCAGGAAGTGCCGGGGGGATGCCATCTAGAACTGACTCCCGCTCTGGTTTCTCTTTCTGTTTGTGGTTATCCCAATTGAGCATTACATCATCACCGGTGGCTGCTTTGTATTTCTCCAACTCTTCTGGAGTTCCAAAAACATGCGGGTGTCTTCCCATCATCTTTGCTCTGGTGAATTTAGCAACGTCCTGAATATCAAAAGGTTCACCCAGAGATCCGGTTTGAGCTAGATCAGTGTGGAAGACAACCTGGTATAGAACATCCCCCAGCTCTTCTAGAACATCATCACGGTTGCCGGACTCAATAGCATCAATCAGCTCATAGGTCTCTTCCAACAGATACTGCACCAGCGACTGATGGGTTTGTTCGGCATCCCATGGGCAGCCACCAGGTGCTCGCAAGGTATGGGCGGTTTCAATTAGTTGATCTAGTTCACTCATAAAGCAAGTTTGCCAGAGACCATTGGGGTTGTTCTCACCAAATGGGAATTAGTATATTGCTCGACACCTTTGAACGCCCTTAGCACGGGAAACAAAGACTTCAAATTGGATGGTAAGGATCTGGCAATGGGCGAAAACTTGGGAAAAATCGGCTCTTGGAACATTCATGAAGAACTGGGTAGAGGCGGACAGTCAGTAATTTACAAAGCAAGCAAAGTCGCCGTAGACGGCACCATTGACTTCGCGGCCATCCGCAGAATTCAATACGAATCTATGTCCCCCGATGAAATCTCAATAGTTGAGAATGCATTCAAACATGAATATCGTGTCCTGAAAACTTTGAATTCCAAACACGTTGCAGCGGTCATTGACTCGGGTCAAGAACCTTTTTTATGGATGGCAACTGATTTTGTCGAAGGAATGTCACTTGCAAAACTTATCGACAGCTCAGGTCCTTTAAGTGAGTCGGATTGGGACGCATTAGCAATTGGGATATTAAACGGCTTACATCATGCACACTCGAAGAAAGTAATTCATCAGGACATAAAACCTGGGAATATCATGGTCAACAAAATAGGCGAAGCAATTTTAATTGACTTTGGTTCAGCAAGTTTCCAAAATAAGAGCGACGAGGGCTACGACGGACGAGCCAGAACAAAGTTGTACGCCGCTCCAGAAAGGATCAATGGCAACAAGGGTACAACAAAATCAGATATTTATAGTCTGGGGGTCACTCTAATTGCCTGCCTAGTAGGCGAAGAATACTTGAGTGACAATCGGAATAATCCTGACGCTATTTTCACCAGACTCTCTAAGCGTCAGTTTGCGATAATTTCTCGATTGGTGCACCCAGAGAGTACGCGAAGAGTTACGGCCATGCAGGCGCTAAAACTCTTTGGAGCGACAGCAGGCTCAGATACTGTGATTGACATTGGCTTTTCGGAGAAAGATTCTAATTCAAAGGGTCCAGCAAAATTAAATGATCTAGTCGAAGAGCGATTTGCGGTTTATAGAGCCCATTCTTGGCCAGGTAAGGGATTGACACATTGGGTGATCTATCAGAAAAAACCAAAGCTCATTCTTGGTTACGCGGAGACCAAAGAAGAAGCTGATCTTATGGTTCTAGGAAAATTGGACCCATGGAATCCACCTAAAGTGAAAAAGGGGCAATCTACAAAGAGTCGATCAACCGCTTTGGTGTTATCGATATTCCTAGGAATTTTGGGTGTAGATAGGTTTTATCTAGGGCAGTATGGTCTAGGAATAGTTAAGTTGCTCACCGCAGGTGGCTTCTATATCTGGTGGATAAAAGACATAATTTCGATAGCAAATGGAACTATCACCGACTCCAACGGTAACTCATTGAAGTGACCAAAACGAAACTGCGTTTGCTCAATCAATAATGACGAGTCCGAAGAGTACACTAACTGAAAACTTCAGATAGGAAAAGCCAAGCCCACTCAATTAGTTCTTTATCCTCCAGTGGTTCACCTTTACTATCTCTAGGTGCTGGAACTGAAAGTTGCTTAGCGGTTTGCAGATAGCGAAGACCGGGGTGGGCAAGGCTCAGTTTGACCTGCTTAGCTTCATCCATCTCAACCGGAGTCAGTTTGATCTGGTTACCGACCATCAGGACATCTTTAAGCCCCAACCTATTGCACTGCTGCCTCAACTCAGTAACTTCAATCAGGTTGCTAACCGACTGCGGAGCTTTACCGTAACGATCTTCCAGTTCTTGGAAGATTGCATCCAGTTGGGCTCTCGTTCCCTTCTCACCGCTGGCGGCGGAGAGCTTGTGATATGCCTCGAGGCGAAGTCTTTCCGAATCGACATACTCAATTGGAATGTGTGCATCGATAGGTATTTCTAGTTTTAGTTCGGCTGGGGATTCCTGCTTGATGCCTTTAAAGTCATCTACGGCTTCACCGATCATGCGCAGATATAAGTCAAAGCCAACCCCGGCAATGTGTCCTGACTGCTCTCCCCCGAGTAAGTTACCAGCACCACGAATTTCAAGATCCTTTAGGGCAACCTGCATGCCGCTACCAAGTTCGTTGTTAGCGGCAATGGTGCTCAAGCGGTCTAGAGCAAAAGGTGACAGTGGCTTGTCAGCGCCATAGAAGAAGTAAGCATAGGCTCGCTCTCGAGATCTACCAACCCTTCCGCGGATTTGGTGGAGCTGAGATAAACCAAAGTTTTCTGAACGATCAACAATTAGCGTGTTGGCGTTAGGAATATCGATTCCCGCTTCAATGATGGTGGTTGACACTAAAACGTCATATCTTCGCTCCCAGAAGTCAATAACCACCTGCTCCAACTGACTTTCATTCATTTGACCGTGGGCAACTGCCACTCGAGCTTCGGGAACCAACTCGGCAATGCGATTGGCGACGAAATCAATGCTCTCAACTCGGTTATGAACGAAGAACACCTGCCCCTCTCGGATCAGTTCGCGGTGAATAGCCGCCGCCACCTGAGCTTCGTTATAAGGCCCAACATAGGTGAGAATCGGGTGACGCTCTTCCGGTGGGGTGGCCAGAGTAGACATTTCCCTAATGCCGGTAATTGCCATCTCCAGGGTTCTAGGTATTGGAGTTGCCGACATGGAGAGCACATCGACATTGTGTTTTAGGTCTTTCAGTTTCTCTTTGTGTTCGACACCAAAGCGCTGTTCCTCATCAATGATCACTAGACCTAAGTCTCTAAACTTAATGTTCTTGGAGAGAAGTTTGTGGGTTCCAACCACGACATCGACTAGACCGGTGGCCAACCCTTCAATAGTTTCTTTGGCTTCTTTAGCACTCTGGAATCTAGATAATGCTCGAACATTAACCGGGAAACCGGCATAGCGCTCCATAAATGTTTCAACGTGTTGGCGAACCAGCAGCGTGGTGGGCACCAACACGGCAACCTGCTTGCCATCCTGCACAGCCTTGAAGGCAGCTCTGATGGCTATCTCGGTTTTGCCGTAACCAACATCACCGGCCACCAGTCGATCCATCGGAATGGGCTTTTCCATATCCCGTTTAATCTCCTCAACGGTGTTGAGCTGGTCTGGGGTTTCAACAAACGGGAAACTGTCCTCCATCTCTCTTTGCCACTGCGTATCGGGAAGAAAGGCATGCCCCTTGGCGTTCATGCGTTGAGAGTAGAGCTTGACTAAATCGATCGCGACTTTGCGAACTGCCTTGCGAGCATTGCCTTTGGCTCTGGCCCAGTCAGTGCCACCGAGTTTATTGAGCACTGGCGCTTCTGAGCCAACATAGCGGGTAAGGTAATCCAACTGGTCAGTTGGAACATAGAGAACATCGCCGGATAGCCCACGCTTAGCCGGAGCATACTCAATAACCAGATATTCCCTGGTGTATTTGTGAATACCGTGACC
>JAURJV010000070.1 GCA_030832065.1 Rhodoluna sp.
AGGCAGCTGAGCTCTATCGTGCAGTAGCGAGAGAAATGGTGGATCGCGGCTGTGCTCCATAACGAAACAGATGAACTTACTGGTTCCGGTTTTTCTCTCAGTGTAGGTGGTTTTGAAGGCCCGTTTGACCTACTCCTCACACTTATTTCTAAGCACCAGTTAGATATAACCTCAATTTCGCTCAGCAAAGTTACTGCGGACTTTATTGAGTATGTCCGCACTCTCGAAGAAGCAGATCAGTTGGATGAGGCCAGCGAATTCCTAGTGGTTGCTGCAACCTTGCTCGATATCAAGATTGCCGAACTTCTGCCTAAAGGCGAAGTGGTGGATCCTGAAGATGTTGCACTGCTGGAAGCCAGAGATCTGCTCTTTGCCAGATTGCTTCAGTATCGAGCATTTAAGGAAATCTCTGCCTGGTTCCAAAATGGCATTGCGCTAGAGGCTAGAAGAATTTATCGTTCGGTGCGCTTGGAAGAAAGATTTAGAGCCCAGCAGCCAGAGTTAGTCTGGACGCTATCTGTAGAAGATTTTGCCAGACTCGCTCAAGAGACTATGACACCTCGAGAGATTCCAATGGTCGGACTAACTCACCTTCATGCCTCACGCATTTCTATCCGAGAGCAAGCTCTTGAAGTTGTGGCGATGTTGCGTTCAGCAACAGTTCTAAAGTTCAGCGATTTGATTGCCTCTATTCGTGACCGCGGAATCTTGGTTGCCAGATTCCTTTCTGTGCTCGAGCTGTATCGCCTCGGAGCGGTTGCCTTTGAGCAGCATGAGTCGCTGGGGCCACTGCAAATTACTTGGCGAGCTGAAAACTTTGATGAAAACCAACTGGCAGCACTAGGAGCTGATTATGAGTCTTGATAATCAAGAACAGAATGACCAAATGACCAACGAAGAAATCACCGTTACTGAGACAGTAGTTGAAGAAACAGAAACAGTGGAGATTGCAGCCGACCCCGCTACACTTCAGTCAGCGGTTGAAGCTATTTTGATGGTCGCTGAAGTGCCGCTGTCTCTGGTACACATAGCGACATCGTTGAACATGCCAGTACCGGAGATCAAAGAAGCTGTCTTGGCTGTCAAAGCTGACTTCGATGGGCTTACCGGTGGCCGGCTCCGTGGCTTTGAACTTCGCGAAGTTGGTGGGGGTTGGCGAATCTACGTTCGTGAAGACTACGAATGGGCAGTTCGGGAATTCATCTCTAATGAGAATCCAACTCGACTTTCCCAAGCAGCGCTGGAAACCTTGGCAGTGATTGCATATCGTCAACCCATTGCCCGTGGTCAGATAGCCTCTATCCGCGGTGTGAACGTGGATACCGTAGTGAAAACGCTGCTGAGCAGAGGTTTAATTACTGAAATGTTCACTGACAGTGAGACTGGGGCAATCAACTACGGAACGACAGAGACATTCTTAGAGACTCTGGGCATTAATGCTTTGGAAGATCTACCAATGATTAGTCCATACCTGCCTGGAGTTGCTGAAGCAACTTCGTCTGAACCAGCTGCCGAAAGATAAATATTGCCATTAGATAATGAAGGCGTACGCCTGCAAAAAGTGCTTGCTAACGCCGGGGTCGCATCCAGA
Organism: Rhodoluna sp.; assembly: GCA_030832065.1. Lineage (GTDB taxonomy): Bacteria > Actinomycetota > Actinomycetes > Actinomycetales > Microbacteriaceae > Rhodoluna. The sequence goes on from JAURJV010000070.1 coordinate 1,592, forward strand.
CGCGCGAGCGAGGAATTAATCCTTGCCGGCGCTGTGAAAGTTAACGGCAAAGTCGTCAAAGAGCTTGGAACAAGAATTAATCCAGAGTCGGATAAGGTAACTGTTCGCGGAACTCCAATCCAGCTTGATGCCAGCCGAGTCTATTTAGCACTAAATAAACCGGTCGGAGTCATTTCATCTATGTCAGATGAGTTCGGAAGACCGGACTTATCTCAATATGCACTTCGCGATGATCGTGTGTATAACGTAGGTCGCTTGGATGCGGATACCTCCGGTTTGATTATTTTGACTAACGACGGCGAACTAGCCAATATGCTTGCCCACCCTAAATACGGTGTCACCAAAACTTACTTCGCCAAAGTCGAGGGTTTAGTCTCAAGCCAGGACATTCAGAAACTTTTGAACGGTGTCGAACTTGAAGACGGCTTGATGAAGGCTGATAAAGCAACACTTGTGGATTCGAACATGATGGAATCACTGGTTGAATTAGTCATTCATTCAGGAAAAAACCGAGTGGTCAGAAGAATGTTTGAAAGTGTCGGTCACCCAGTAAAAGAACTAGTCAGAAGACAGTTCGGTCCAATCCAGCTCGGGCCGCTCAAGCCTGGTCAAACAAGGTTGCTCAGCAAAATTGAGGTTGGTGCATTACTAAAAGCTGCACAGAATTCAGCTAAAGAACCAAAGCCAAACCAAGCTAAACCCGGCCCTAAGCCCAGAGGGAGAACCAGATGGCAGTAAGAGCAATCAGCGGCGCAATTCAACTAGACGTTGATGAACGGGGTCATCTTCTAAAGTCAACAGCTGAACTAGTGACCAAGATCCTTCACCTAAATAACCTGAATCAAGATCAATTGGTTTCAATGCTCTTTACCGCAACAGCGGATATCAGCTCCGAATTCCCATCCCAAGCGGTTAAGGCACTTGGCCTCGACGATGTTCCGACAGTCTGTTTTGTTGAAATGAACGTGGTTAGCGCTATTCCTAGAATCATCAGAGTCATCGTCAATGTTGAGACAGATTTG
>JAURJV010000071.1 GCA_030832065.1 Rhodoluna sp.
GGCACTTCTTTGGCCAGCGCCCTGGCGAATAAGCCGGTGTGACTGAAGCCACGCAACCGGGTGTTGGCTGCCGAGGACGGCACCGGAACTAAAACCGTGTTAGCAAGTTCCACCGGCCAGGCGCTTCCCATGCTTTTAGCCAGCGGTGCAATTGCTGCAGTGAACCCATTTTCTTTTACAGCGTTAACCAGCTTGGCAACCGGTTCATAGTTGCTGTAGTAAAAAAGTGGCAAACCAGCCAGCTGGGTTTTAGTTACTGCTAACTGAAGTTGATCCAAGCAGTTCGAGCAAAGAATCGCTCCGACTTTGGAACAGTATAGGCAAGGCGATGGCAGAAAAAAGTCGAGGATCACCTATTAGTTATAGGTCAGAAAACTTCCGCAAACTAGTTTTCAACAGCCAGTGGCAGCGGTGAAACAATGTTGGTAAAACCTTGAATTTTAGGAACGGTCAATCTGAAACAGGCTCCGCGTTGCGGTTGCGCTGTGACCTCGAGAAGCCCCTCGTGCGCTTGAGCATCCGAGTAAGCAATAGCTAAACCAAGTCCAGTTCCTCCGGTGGTCCGTTTGCGAGATGGATCTGCACGCCAGAAACGGTTGAACACCTGCATTAACTCAATCTCATTCATACCGACACCCTGATCGGTGACGCTAACCGCAACGGCTTTTTCATTCTGCGCAACCCGAATCTTAATCGGCTTACCTTCGCTGTGTTCAATCGCGTTGGTGAGTAGATTATTGAGAATTCGATCGATTCTTCGCGGATCAACATCACAGAGGATTTCACCACTCGGAATGTCGGTTTCCAGTCGAACTCCCTTGCTATCGGCAAACTGCTGGATGGACTCCAGTGCCCTACCAACAATTCCGTTCATGTCGTGTGTTTCAAAGTCTGGAACCACATCAGCTGCGTCATACCTAGAAATCTCCAACAAATCACTGAGCAACCGGTCAAACCGGTCAACTTGCCCCTGCAGAATCTCAACCGTTCGTCTGGTGTTCTCTGGCAAGTTCTCTTTCTCAGAGTTTAGAAAGTCAGCCGATAGACGCATGGTGGTCAATGGCGTTCTCAGCTCGTGGGAAACATCGGATACAAAGCGCTGCTGAATATTCGAAAGCCGACCTAGGTCAGTCATCTTCTCCTGCAAGCTCTCTGCCATGTGATTGAAGGAGTTAGCTAGCACCGCCACGACGTCGGTTCCCCTTACCGGCAATCTTCTCGATAGGTCTCCCCCAGCCAAAAGCTCACTGGCCTCGGCTACTCGCTGCACCGGCTTGACCAGCCAATTGGTAACTAGATAGGTCGATAGACCGATGATGGCAAGCGAGATAAATCCACCGAAAAACAGTGTCCATTGAACAAAGAGCAGGCTCTGCTGTTCATTTTTCATGTCATAGATCAAATAGAGCTCATAATCGTAGCCACCTGGTAATTCAACCCTTTGGCCGGTTAGCACAGCTGGAACCGTCTCCCCATTGAGCTGAATCTGAATTGTCTGTGACTGAATTTCGTCACTCTGCTGCACCAGTTGACGAAAGTCTTTGGTAATCAGATTTAGTTGAACACCAGCGCTTCTCGGGCTGGCCAGCTCCTCGGCGTTAGGCAGAGTGCTGGCATTTATAAACGCCACCGAACGACTCTGGGAAACTCCAGTCTGCTCAAGCTCAGGCACCACTGTTGCTATTCCCTGATTCAACTCCCAGGTACTGTAACCGGCGTATTCACTAAAAAGACGATCAACCTGGCTCTTCGCTCTGGCACTTTCCAGCAGCGTGTGTTCAGTTCTAGTACTGAAAAGACCATTTCCGATTGTGATGCTTAAGGCACCGCCCAAGACAACAAGAGCTGTTCCGGTAAGAGCAACGATATAGACCAGGGCTCTAATCTGCAGCGAAGACCTAAACAGGTCTAGAGCCGCTTTGACCAGGCGGCTTAAACCCATTTACTCTGGTCCAGCCTTGTATCCCCAACCACGAACAGTTAGGACCAACTTTGGATTCTCCTGATCATCTTCGATTTTGGAGCGAAGACGTTGGACGTGCACGTTAACCAAACGGGTGTCGGCTTTGTAGGTGTATTCCCAAACCTGTTCTAGGAGTGACTCTCTGGTGAAGACTTCATTAGGTTTTGAAGCTAGAGTCAACAGCAACTTGAATTCAAGTGGGGTAAGTGAAATTTTCTTCTCACCCTTACGAACTTCGTGGCTGAGAGTATCCATCTCAACCGGACCAATTTTGATTATTGGATGCTCAGTCAACTTGGCTTCAAATGGACGAAGCCTGGCTTTGATCTTTAGCAGCAGAATGTCGAAGTTGTATGGCTTGGTGATGTAGTCATCTGCCCCAGCTTCCAAACCACGAATCATGTCGGAGTCTTCGGTTCGAGCGGTCAAAATGATGATTGGAACACCAGAGGTTTTACGAATCTCATTGCAGATCTCGATACCGTTCTTACCGGGCAACATCAGATCCAGAAGAATCAGATCCGGTTTGTTCATTTCAAAAGCTGGGATTGCATCGGTGCCGGTTGCTGCTACGAAGATCTCGAAACCCTGGGCCGCTAGACCGATTTCGAGTTGCTCTCTCAGCGCGTCATCGTCTTCAACAATAAGAAGTTTGGACATACCTAACTCTTCCTAATATCTGTAGTGGTCCGGCTTGAACGGACCGTTCTGATCAACACCAATATACCTACCCTGATCTTTGCTCAGTTGGGTTAATTCAACTCCAAGAGCGTCCAGATGTAAACGGGCAACTTTCTCATCCAAATGCTTAGGCAGAATGTAGACGCCAATTGGATATTCGTCCCGTTTGGTGAACAGTTCAATCTGAGCCAGAACCTGGTTACTGAATGAGGTGCTCATCACAAAGCTTGGGTGACCGGTGGCATTGCCCAGGTTCATCAGCCTTCCCTCAGAAAGGATCAAAACCGAGTTTCCGTTAGGCAGTTGCCATTCATGCACCTGTGGCTTCACTTCAAGTTTTTTGACCCCTGGAATCCGGCTTATGCCGTCCATGTCAATTTCATTGTCGAAGTGACCGATATTGGCCACCACGGCAAGATGCTTCATCTGCAGCAGATGTTCCGCAGTAATGATTCTGGCGTTACCGGTTCCGGTGATAAAGAAATCAACCTGTGAAACTACC
>JAURJV010000072.1 GCA_030832065.1 Rhodoluna sp.
ATGAAAGGCCTATGGAGAGACAGTGGAAAGATTCTGTCCAAATATGATCACGTCACCACCCCAACCAAGCGTGCCGCCGAATTGCTTCAGGAGGCAGCCGGTATCTCCAACGTTCTTTCGATCAGCTGCGGGATTGACGCAGGTAAATTTGCTAACCCGTCTAAGACGACGAATAAACCGTTCAGGGTTTTATTTCTAGGTCGATTGGACTGGGAGAAGCACATCCACAATTTGCTTCGAGCGATGGCGAAATTGCCTAAGGAAATCGATTTCCAAGTTGAAATCGCAGGTGATGGAAGTCAACGTAAATATCTGGGCGAGCTAGCCGCCCAACTAAAGATTGCCGATCGAGTAACTTTTCTCGGACACATCACCGAAGAAGAGTTGCCTAAAGCATATGAGCGAGCAACGGTGTTTGCCATGCCATCGATAGCTGAACTGCAATCGATTGCAACAATGGAGGCTATGGCGTCCGGCAGACCTGTGGTAGCTGCCGATGCCATGGCCCTACCGCATCTAGTTCACCACGGTGACAACGGTTACCTGTTTGATCCTGATGATGTTGATAACTTCGCGGACTGTTTGCTAAAGATTGCTACAGCTGATCAGAAGGAACTTGATCGCCTTTCAGAAAACTCGATTCACTTGATTCAATCTCACGACATCAAGCGAACCCTGGCTATTTTTGAGGGCTTGTATCGAGGAGATCAGGATGCCAGACAGCAATCCGATGACAACCTTGAGGAATACAGCAAGCCAATTGGACGCCTCAATGTTGCCGCCAGGAGAGCCGAAGCCAGAATGCGTAAACAGGCTCTGAAAGCGCTTGGCAGAATCAACGATTTTGGCGATGAGATCAAAGACGGACTTGAAGAAATACGCTCTGATGTCGTGAAACAGGCTAAAAAGGTCGATAAACAGGTCCGTAGGGGTGTCAAAAAGACGGTTACCAAGGCGAAGAAGACAATAAAGCGTCAAGCCAAGTAATCTTAGTTGTGGCTGGGGGCGTTAGCTCAGCCGGTTAGAGCAGCGGACTCATAATCCGTCGGTCGCGGGTTCAAGTCCCGCACGCCCCACCAAATTAGCCTCCCTTTCCCTTAGAGTGGTATTAGTCGATTAAAGCCAGCGGTAAACGCTTACAGTCGACCCTGACCCCAATTGAAAGAGATCTAACGTGCGCAAAGATGCTCAACCTAGACGCCTATTAGGCATGCTCCTAGCCCTGCTAACAGTTCTAACCGGATTTGTTGCTATTGACGCTAAACCAAGTTTCGCTTCGGGGGATAAGCGAGTAATTATTCACTACAACAGACCTGCTGGGAATTATGCAGGTTGGAACGTTTGGCTATGGGCTGATGGTAAAGATGGTGCGGCTTACCAGTTCAACAAAACTGGTGCTGTCTATAACCTGGATGATTATGGCGCAGTTGGCCAGTGGGATCTAACTGGGACAGCAGCTGCTAATTCGGTTGGCTTTATTATCAGAACTGACAACTGGGATAAAGATCCAGACGGTGACCGTTTCATTACTAACTTCGTTGATGTAAATGGTGTTTCAACTGCAGAGATTTGGCTAAAGAGCGGTTCTAAATATATTTGGACTAAGAAGCCTTCTTCGGTTCCTAGCTTCCTAGGCGCTCAGGTTACTGGCCTGAAAGAAATCAAACTTGTCTTTGACAACGACTTCGTTGTTGCTGATGAGAAAGACAGTTTTACTTTCAAGGACTCGGCAGGTGTCGATGTTCCAATCGCAAGCTGGGGTGCTATGACTGGTTCTGACCTGGCTGGTTGGACAGTGAAAGTTAACCTTGTTGATGACGTTCGAATTGGAACTGCATACACAATTGCTCACCCTACTTATGGAAGCCAAGAATCTGATCTGGGTTCGCTTTGGGATCTTCAATCGTTCAATGACGCTTACTACTATTCGGGTGATGATCTAGGAAACAGCTATCTACCCGATGAAGATAAAACCCAGTTCAGAGTCTGGGCTCCTACTTCAGACAAACTGCAGCTGGTTACTTACGAGTCAGCGACTACAGTTCCGGTGGATGGAACCGTTTACGACATGACTAAAGATGTCAAGGGTACTTGGGTTTATAAACTACCTGGAAAACAGGATGGCACTATCTACATGTATCGCGCTCACTTCGGCACCAAGGTGAACGAGGCCATTGACCCTTACGTAAGGTCCGCAACTATCAACGGTGACCGCGGAGTTGTTGTTGACCTTGACTCAACTGACCCGGTTGGTTGGGACGCTAGCCAAAGACCTGCATTCAACAGTGGGAACCCTACCGATGCCGTTATCTATGAGCTTCACGTTCGTGACTTCTCGATGGATGCATCAAGTGGAATTCCAGCAAATCACAAGGGTAAGTTCCTTGCTTTTACCAATAAGAGCACGAAATACACTACTGGTGGTAAGACGACGCTGACCGGAACTGCTGCAATCAAGGATCTGGGTATTACTCACGTTGAGTTGCTGCCTATTTACGACTTTGGTTCGGTTAACGAAGCTGGCGATGGAACAGAATTCAACTGGGGTTACGATCCTAAGAACTACAACGTTCCAGAAGGTTCATACTCAACCGACGCAGCTGATCCTAAGAAGCGCATAAACGAGCTCAAGCAAGCCATCATGGCCATGCACCAGCAAGGGTTGCGTGTGAACATGGATGTTGTTTACAACCACGTTCAAGACAGCACAAACTTCTCCTTCGAGAAACTTGTACCTGGCTACTGGTACCGCAGAGATGCAACCGGAACTAAGACAAGTGGTTCTGGTTGTGGTAACGACACTGCTACCGAGCACCCGATGGTTAGTAAGTACATCCAGGACTCAGTTAAGTACTGGGCTACCGAATACAAGATGTCAGGTTTCCGTTTCGACTTGATGGGTTTGATTGACATCACCACCATGAATTCAATTAGAACTCAGCTAAACGAGATTGACCCAACCATCATCATGCTTGGTGAAGGCTGGAACATGGGAACCCTGCCGGAAGCTAAGCGAGCAACTCAGGCTAACAGCTCGAAGATTCCTGGTATTGCTACCTTCAACCAGATCATCCGTGATGGTATGAAGGGTGGAGTTTGGAACGAGGACAGCACAGGATGGGCGACCGGTCGTTTTGGTGACTACGCCTCAGTTCAGTCTGGTATCGTGGCCAACGCTCCGTTCCCTGGCCTAGCTGGTGCTTGGATCGGTGGTATTCAGCCAGATCAGACTGTGAACTACATTGAGTCACACGACAATACAACTTTCCGTGACCGAATTCTCTCGAGTATGGGCAAGAAAACTCCACTGGCTACGGTTGCCAAAATCTCTAAGCTTGGCACCGGTATTTTGCTGGTCTCTCAGGGAATTCCGTTCATTCACGCTGGTCAAGAGTTCTTGCGCACTAAGAACTTCGACAAGAACAGCTACAAGTCCTCTGATGCGATTAACTCGCTGAAGTATAAGAACCGAATTACCTACGCTGCTAACGTTTCCTACTTGAAGGGTCTAGCTGCCATGCGTAAAGCTCACAAGGCTTTCCGAATGACCACATCGGATCAAATCATGGATAACCTTGAATTCCTTGACGGAACCTTTGGTCAGCTTGGTTGGAGGATCAACGGTAAGGCTGTTGGCGACAAGTGGTCATCAATCGTGGTTTTGGCTAACGCCCAGCCAACCAAGTCTGCTACCTTCTATGTTCCTAAGGGCACCTACAACCTGGTATCAGATGGAACCAAAGCCGGAACGACAACTTTGAAGAAGATTGTTGTCACCGGTAAGTCAACTGGCAAGGTCACAGTCCCAGGACTGACCATGCTAGTGATGTGGAAATAGTTTGTAGCCGTTTCTAAAAACAGCTAAGACCTTGGCGGCCATTAAGCCCTCAAGGTCTTCGCTTTTAAGATCACGATCAAAAAGAACGGCATCAAAACTGGTACCTACCGAAAAGTCAGCGACATTTCGGTGCCCTAACATTTTTTGGACTGCAGTTGTGTAAGCGGTTATAGCCTCTATCAATGAAATTGACTGTTGGCTATTATGAACTTTCTGCTCGGGGGATGACCGACGATTGACCGCGACAGCGATTCCCTCAATTGGAGCGTAATTTGAAACCGGCCAATCGCTCGAGAAAGCTAAGTTGATACCTAGGTCGAGCATGTCCCTGAAGGCGTAAAGCGATTCGGTCCGATCCGATCCCAGGTGTGGAATGCAGGAATTTAGCATCCCGTTGTATTGAGCCCAAAATGGTTGAACACAGAGACTAACCCCGAGTGCCTTCGCTCTATCGAGTAAAACCGGATTCGTAAGTTCAGCGTGTGCAATAACGGGTAGTTGTGTTCCCTTATCTGCTTTTTCGAGTGCAGTAAGAGCGAACTCAACACCAGCATCACCGATGGCATGAATGTGGGTTTGCAAACCTAGTTGATGAGTTCGGTTGATGGCTGTAACTAGAGAGTCGCGGTCCCAGTTCAGATCGCCGTTAGCAGCCGTAGTTAGATATGGGGTTGAGACCCTAGCTGTTGCTGATCCAAAGACGCCATCAACAAAGAATTTCATTGCCTGAGCTTTCAGCTTCTTTGAGCCAACCAATTTTGGAAGCAGTGTTTCGTAGTATTCAAAGTCACTCGGGAAGGAGTTTGGGTCTAATTTGAAAGCCAACTGATAATGCAGGCTTAACTCTTTCTCAGCAGAGAGATATACCTCAGTCATGCCCTGCACCACCCAAGCGTCCTGCACAGAAACGATACCTGATGCCAGCAAGGCTCGATCGGCTGCTAACAACGCCTGGATATCTGATTCAGCAGATGGCTTCGGGGCGTGTCTGGTAACCAGCTCTATGGCATCAAATTCTCTAAGAATGCCTGTGGAGAGACCTTGCTCATCGGTATCGATTGAACCGGTAGGAAGGCTCGGCAATTCTGTTCCTAGTAGCCCAGCTACTTCTAAAGCCTTTGAGTTGACCCAGATGGTGTGGTGGTCATCTGCGTGCAAGACGAGCGGAATCTCTGAGATGTAGCTATCCAGAAACTGCCTAGTCTTTTCGCCAGCTAAAGACCTATCGTAACTTCCAGCATCTAGCCACGCCAGATTGGGGTTTTCCGTCAGGTAACTCTTTAGCGATTCACCAATTTCTTCCAAAGTTCGGCAATCACTGATCTTGGCACTCAGTAGCTCCCTGCCGGCAAATAGTGGGTGCGCATGACCATCTCTAAACGCCGGTAGTAAAGTCCCACCATTGAGATCGAATTCTTCGCGCTCATCAGCCTCATAGTAATCACGCTCAGATGCAACTTGGTCACCGTCTACGTAGAGTATGGAACCGAAACCGTGTGGATGCCAAATGGTTCCGTTGTAATAACGCGTTACCATCTAGCCGCGTTCGTTGAGGTAGCAGACGCCGCAGAGCGACTCGTAAGTAACCTCTACTCCGTCAATAGCTACCTGATCGCCTTCAAAAATAAATTCGCCATCAACCTTGCGGCCATTAAACATAGCCTTCCGACCACAGCGGCAAATAGTTTTTAGTTCTTCCAGCGAGTGAGCTAATTCCATTAGGCGAAGCGAACCAGGGAAGCCGTTGGTAAGGAAGTCAGTTCTAATCCCATAGCAGAGCACCGGAACGTTATCTAATACAGCTAGCTCAAAGGCCTGATCTACTTGCTCTCTGGTTAGAAATTGGGCCTCATCAATCAACAGACAGGAGAGGTTCTTGATACCGGGGATAATCAAATCATTGTTGGCATGCTCATGGGCTAATGATCGGAGATTATCGTTTGGAGTAATAAGGAAATCTACCCTCCGGTCAACTCCTAGCCTGGACAGGATGGTGGCGTCACCTTTGGTATCAACGGCCGGCTTGGCAATTAGAACCTGTTGGCTGCGTTCCTCGTAGTTATGGGCCACCTGGAGTAACGCGGTTGACTTACCGCTATTCATAGCTCCGTATCGGAAGTACAATTTGGCCATTTCAGCC
>JAURJV010000073.1 GCA_030832065.1 Rhodoluna sp.
CATCAACTTCGCCGCCCCGCAGCCAACCGAAAATGTTTTACTTTGGTCCGATGAATTTAACGGTGAGGTAGGGTCCGGCCCTAACCTGCTGGACTGGAACGATGTAGTTGGTAACGGACGAAACCCCAATGACCCTAATACTCCGGTGGCTAACGGTTGGGGAAACCTTGAACGTCAGTACTATTTGCCAGGTCAAGCCAAAGTAGCTGAACTGGCTGGTGCTACCGATAACAAAGGGCTACTGATTACTGCTTTGGAACAGAAGACCAACCCGGTAGCTACAGGTCCCTACGACTGTTTCTACTCATTCAACTTCCGAGGTCAAAAGTACGACCCTGCCATCAACTGTGATTGGGTCAGCGGAAAGATTACAACTGAAGACAAAATCGGTTTCCTTTACGGTCACCTGGAAGCTCGCATCAAGACCATCGGCACCACTGGCACCTGGTCGGCTTTCTGGATGCTCGGCTCTGACTATCAGGTCAACGGTTGGCCGGCCTGTGGGGAGATCGATATTCACGAAGGTAACGGTGGCATCCCCAACACCAACTGGGGAACCCTGCACGGTTTCAACTACTGGCCGGGCGGCTCGGTGACCAAAAACACCAGCATCCTTGCCGAGTGGCATACCTACGCCTTGGACTGGAAGCCCAACTACATCGCCTTCTCGGTTGATGGCGTGGTCTATAAGACAATCACCGCCAGTGATCTAACCAAGTCACCTTGGAACCTGAACTTAGAGAATGCCGGTTGGGAATTTAACAAACCACAGTTCGCAATTTTGAATCTAGCTATCGGGGGGCGCATCATCGGCAATAACAACGCAATCGTCAAGGTAACCGACATCACCACAGACACCAAGACGATGCAGATTGACTACATCAGGTACTCAACTCTTGATGGCTACGGAACACTGATTAGGAATTGATGAAGAAAACACTTTTAGCTCTAGCTTGCGTAATCGGTCTAACGCTTAACGCTGGTTTGTCAGCTCATGCCGTGACAGTTCCCGCAGCCACCTCGTTCAGAGTGGTCACCGGAACCACAACCGCCTACGTAACCTGGGATGCTTTCCCGGCCGGCAAAGTAACTTCAATCTCACTTACCGCATCCTTGGGTAAGGTGAAGAAAATTAAAACTTTGAGCCCATCCACCACGGCAACAACTTTTACCGGTCTCAGCCTAAATAGTTCATACCTGTTCAGTATCACCGCATACAGTTCCAAAACTCCTTCGACAACTGTCTCAATAACTATGAGAACTTTGCAGGCAAAACTTTATAACTCCATCCTCTTCGGGCAACCCTCGAGCATGGTGGTCGGTGATGAAGACCAAATGCTAATGGCTCTTCCCAACGGTGGCATCACCACCTACCGCACAACAACCCCGACCAAGTGTTCAATAGTTAATCTCACCTACGTGAGATCAATTGCAGCTGGTAACTGTATTGTGATCGCTAGTAACGCAGGTGATGCCCAGTATTTAGCAGCGGCCAGCGTCACCAGAACAATCATCATTACTGCCCCGATCAACAATGCTGATAAGACTTTGCTCTGGTCCGATGAATTTAACGGATCTGGTGGACCAAACAGCTCAGACTGGGAGGTAACTCTGGGTGATGGTTGTGGGACGGCAGCCGGCTGTGGTTGGGGTAACGCCGAAGCGGAGTCTTATGCGGCCTGTGCAAACAATCAGGCTGGTGGAATCATGACCATCACGGCAACCACGCCAACCGGTAATGCCAACTGTCGAAGCAATAAGACCTGGACCAGCGGTAAGTTCACCAGCTACGGGAAACGCAACTTCACCTACGGCTACTTTGAAGCCAGGATGAAACTACCTAGCGGTGGTGGTGCTTGGCCTGCTTTCTGGCTTCTGGGCTCAAACATCAGCACGGTTCCTTGGCCCAACTGCGGTGAAATCGACATCATGGAATACACCGGAAATGTTCCGAACCGAACTACTTCGGCCGTTCACTATGCAAACTCCGGAGGGGCGCACGAATACAAGTCCAACGGTTACTACAACACCGCTGCGCTATCCGACGACTACCACGTTTACGCGGTGCTCTGGTTGCCAACCGAAATGACTTTCACGATAGATGGTAAGCAGGTGCTCAAAGTTACTAAGAGTGACACCGGCTTGACTCGCTGGCCGTTTGGACCAAATGCTCAGAACGTTGATCCGAAGATGTACTTGATCTTCAACCTGGCTATGGGCGGTAACTACGGTGGTGCTATTCAATCTGGTCTGACTAAAGCTGAATTCAACATTGACTACGTCCGCTACTACAAGGTGAGCGGTTACGGAAAACTCAACTAGTTTTGCGGGAAGCCCAGGTTAATTCCGCCGTGACTTGGATCTAACCAGCGACTGGTAACCGTTTTCTCTTTGGTAAAGAAGTTGAAGCCTTGAACACCGTGAGCTTTGGTGTCTCCAAAGAGTGAATGTTTCACGCCACCGAAAGAATAGTAGGAGACGGGAACCGGAATAGGTACGTTGATTCCTATCATGCCGACTTCAACTTCATTCTGGAATCTTCTCGCAGCTCCACCATCATTGGTAAAGATAGCAGTTCCATTACCGTAGTCAGCTCTGTTAATCAGATCCAAACCTTCTTGATAACTTTTCACTCTCACCACAGACAGCACTGGACCAAATATTTCATCTTTGTAGATCTTTGAAGTGGTCGGAACATTATCGATCAGGGTTGGTCCTAACCAGAAACCTGATGCGTCACCGTCGGGAGTGACATTTCTGCCATCCACCACAACACTGGCTCTGTCGGCAACGGCAAGTTCAATGTAGCTGGCTACTCTATCTCGGTGTTCTTTGGTAATCAGCGGACCCATGTCACAGCTTCTAGTGCCATCACCGACTTTAAGTGTTTTCATTCGGTCGGCAATTTTCTCTACCAGAGCATCAGCAATTGGTTCGATCGCGACAATTACCGAAATCGCCATGCAGCGCTCACCAGCTGATCCAAAACCAGCATTGATAGCTGAATCTGCAACTAAATCTAGATCGGCATCAGGTAAAACCAGCATGTGGTTCTTCGCCCCACCGAGGGCTTGAACTCGCTTACCGCAAGCCGTTCCGGTTTCATAGACATACTTGGCAATCGGGGTTGAGCCAACAAAGCTGATTGATTGAACATCCGGATTAGTAAGCAGCTCATCAACGGCTACCTTATCTCCCTGCAGGACATTGAATACCCCATCAGGTAGACCAGCTTCCTGCAATCTTTCGGCTATCCAAACAGCAGCTGATGGATTTTTCTCCGATGGCTTCAGCACCACGGTGTTACCGCTGGCTATCGCAACCGGGAAGAACCACATCGGCACCATAGCCGGAAAGTTGAATGGGCTGATGATGCCCACTACTCCGAGCGGTTGCCTAATCGAATAGACATCAATTCCGGTGGAGACGCTTTCGCTGAAACTTCCTTTCAGCAGGTGCCCGAGACCGGTGGCAAACTCAACCACCTCGAGACCGCGGGTAACCTCACCAAGGGCATCGGGCAGCGTCTTGCCGTGCTCCTCAGTGATGATGGCTGCCAGCTCGGCCTTCCTAGCGTTGAGAATCTCTCGGAAGGCAAACATGATCTGGGTTCGCTTAGTTAGCGAAGTGTCACGCCAACTGGGAAACGCGTCACTGGCGGCTTTGATTGCCAGTTGGGCATCCACCTGTTCGGCAAGGCTAACCAGGCGAATGGTTCTGCCAAGAGCTGGGTTATAAATGTTTCCAGTTCGGTCAGCGGAGTTCAACACCGACTTGCCGTTGATGAAATGAACTACGGTTTCCATCAGTTATTCCTAACGGTCTTACCTAAAGCTAAGACTTTGAAACCAGCACTCTGCCAGAGTGGGATATCTAAAACATTTCTGCCATCAATGATCAGGGCGTTCCTAACAGATCCGGATATAGTTTTTGGATCTAAGTTTCTATATTCTTTCCACTCGGTCGCCAAAACCACCGAATCAACATCTTTGAACGCTTGTCTTAGATCATCAACCGCATTTAGTTCCGGATGCTTAATCCTCACTCCAGGCAAAGCAACCGGGTCGTGAATAATAACTTCAGCACCCTTTTCGTGAGCCAACATAGCGATACCGAGTGCTGGTGAATCGCGAACATCATCGCTGTCTGGCTTAAATGCAGCACCTAAAACCAACACTCTGCGTTTAGCCAAATCGCCTAGCTCCTGCTCGAGCATGTCAATCACGCGGGTTCTTCTGCGCAGGTTAATCTTGTCAACCTCTTTTAGGTAGGCAACCGAATCGGCAACACCGAGCTCTTCAGCTCTGGCCAAAAGAGCGCGAATGTCTTTGGGCAAACAACCGCCACCGAAACCGACACCGTTTTTTAGAAACTTATTACCAATTCGTTCGTCAAATCCGATTGCCTTAGCTAACTCACCGGCATCTGCTCCAGTCACTTCGGCTATTTCAGCCATTGAGTTGATGAAGCTGATCTTGGTAGCAAGAAAAGCGTTAGCTGCTGATTTAACCAGTTCAGCAGTTGGTATGTCAGTGACTATCAGTGGGACACCGGAAGCGATCATCGGTTCGAAGACCTGTCGCAGCTTCTCTTCAGAATATTTATCGGGAAC
>JAURJV010000074.1 GCA_030832065.1 Rhodoluna sp.
GCTGGTACTGACGAACAGCCTGGTGCTGGACTCGTAGGTAGGGGTGGTGAAGCTGGTTACCCCGAAAGCTGTCAGAATTGCCACTAAAAAGGTGACAAAAAATAGGACAAAGTGCTTTCGAACTACCAAAAGGTACTCGTTTAGCCTCACAAAAACCCCTAAAAATCGGTTAGACCTCTAAACTAGCCGATAAATAGGCTATCTGGGTAGTATTTCTAGGCCAATCGGGCCCTTGTTCCCATTCAGAGTAAACGGGTTAAGATTTAGTAAACTTGTTGTCTACATGTCCGAATAGTCCTATAAACTAGGGAAATCACCCATTAGGAATCGAGGGGATTCATGAATAAGACACTTTTAACGCTGAGTGCTGTTGTCACTCTAGCTGTGTCTAGCGTCGGTCCTGCTCTGGCCTACCCGGCTGGTCAAGCACCAGTCCTTGGTTTTTCAACTATCGGCCGCATCGTTCCTGGTGATCCTGTATCTGTAAACGTAACCAGAGTTAAGAAGAGCTGTACCGTCAGTGTCAGCTGGTCAGACTCTGACGATGCAATTAGCCCAGTAAGCAAGGTTGTAAAAGCCAACGGTGCTACCGGTGTAATTTCTATTGCTACACCTACTACTGCAGGCACCTACACTCTTACCACTGGTATTTCAGCAGCTTGTGCTGGTACCGCTTCTCCAGTAACTCTTTCCAAGAGCGTTGTTGTTGGAAAACTTTCTAGCATTGTTGCGAAACTAACCACCACTTCTGGTTATGTTTCAAGAAACCCAACCATTGCTGCAACTGGAACTATTACTTCTGGATCTGTTGCAGTAGCAAACAAGTCCATCACTTTGACTTTGAAGAAAGACGGAGTGACTGTAAAGACCATCAACGGAACCACTAACAGTTCCGGTGCATACAACATCGCTTTCAGTGGCAACTCATACACAGCTGGTTATTACACCGCTGAAGTTCGCATTAAGAAGGGTTCGCTTTACGGTGAGTCTGCTGTAACTACCGCAGCTATTAGATTGCGATAATTTGGATAGACCTCGCAGCACAACTAAACGAAATGCCATCGCTATTGCAGTGATGGCATTAGTTTTAGCCGTTCTCTATGTTGTTATTCGTGTCGTCCTGATGGTTACCTCACTGCAGGCCACCATGGACGAAGTAAAGAACCTCCAGGCAGCTGCTGCCAGTAAAGATCTAGCATCAATCAGTATTGGTCTTGGCCGGGCCACTGATGCTATCTCTATGGCTGATGCTTCTGCGAATGACCCTTTGGTTCAGTTGCTTGAAATGGTCCCAGTCATTGGCAACGACATCAAGGCTGCTGGAATTGTTGCCACCGACGGCAAACTAGTTTTACAAGGCGCTCAGGAAGTGAGCAGCGTTGCTAATCAGCTGGTTATCTCGGGTATCGGTAAAGAACCGATGACTGACTCAGCTTTGATTGCTTCGATGCGTAACAGCATCACTGCTATGAATGAGGCAGTGCAAAAACTAAACACTGACTTGGGGACTATTGACCCAACCACACTTCACTTCGGCTTAGACAGCAAAATCAAGAGCGCTAAGGAAACAGTAGGAGTACTGGCAACTGCAAGCACCAAGATAACTCCAATCATTCAGCTTGGAACCATCCTGTTGGAACAGCCTGATCAAAAGCGTTGGTTCGTAGCAATTCAAAACCTTTCAGAGTCAAGAGCCACCGGAGGTATCACCGGTGCTTATGCAATTTTGCTTACCGAGAATGGCAAGGTAAAACTTGAAGAGTATGGTTCTGACAAGAAGCTACTCAAAATGGGCAAGATTAAATACAAGAGCTACCCGAAAGAACTTAGAAACATCTGGGGGGCTGATTTAGCGGACTGGCGAGACATTAATGCTTCGGCTCACGCACCATACGCAGCACAACTGCTAGCCGATGGTTGGCAACAACTTCGTGGTGAACAGGTTGATGGAGTTTTGTTTGTTGGTCAAGGTATTGTTAGCGAACTCAGTGGTGCCGTCGGTCCAATTGAAGTTCGCGGTGTGACAGTTGATCCGACCAACGTGATTGACTTCCTATCTAAAGACATCTATGCCAAGTTCACCAAGGTTGCTGAAAAGGATGCAGTGGTTGGTGAACTGGCTAAGGAGATGTTCCAGCGCCTAATTGACGGCAAGATCAGTGCCAGTGGTTTCCTAAAGTCAGCTGTTGCTGACAACACCGGTGATCGACTCATGGCTTGGGCTCAAAACACTAAAGTTCAGGAGAAGTTCGCAAGCTACAAACTCTCCGGTGAGGTTAGCGATAAGTTTGGACCCAATGTTTTGGTTACCGTCAACAACGCTGGTGGTAACAAGCTTGAAGCATATGCTTCCATAAGCATCAACTATGCCCACGGTCAATGTAATGTGGACACCTTTACTGGATTCCAGGGCCGTAAGAGTTCAGTGTCCATAGACGTTACCAATGGAGCTCCCGCTAGTGGGCTGCCGGCTTATGTTGTGACCAGACTGGATGCTGACTTTGGTGAAGACAGGCCTAAGGGCTCAAACCGTGAACTAATTACCGTTTACGGTCCAGTTGGATCAGAAGCTGAGTCAGCAACTATAAACGGTGAGGCAGCCTTTGTTAGCACTGGGGTTGACCGTAACCGTCCTATTTGGGTCTTTGACATTCAACTACTGCCTGGTGAAACCAAGAAACTGGTTATCAACCTGGTTGAGCCAATCAATGACAACAACTTAGAGAAAATCACAGGCAGACCTGTGGTGACCCCGCCAGTTATGCTGAACGCCGCGAAGATAACCACTTCTTCAACTGGCGAATGCAAACTGAAATAACCACTCCAATTAGCCCGCCAAGGGCATTGTGATATACGTCATCCAAAGTAGAGTAACGAGCCGGTAATGCCAGTCGCTGAGCCAATTCCATGCCAGCGGAGACTATCCCAGGTATTGGTAGCAGGTACCAGAACTTAACTTTCGGTAGCAGGACAACTAGGAATACTCCAAGCGGAACATAGAACAATACATTGGCTAGGGCTTCTAGCTGGTTGTATTGCAGCCAATTCAACCACTCGATGTTTCGGCAGAACTTGAGAACCTCCGAGGTGATGGTCCAGATGAAGCCTCCCCCGTCAACCGGTGTCGGCCACAGCGATGCCGTGATCAGGAGGACCAGGTAGCCCAAAAGCAGTATTCTGCTGAACCTTAGAGTTCCCTGCAAGTTTTCTACCCCTACTTATTTTTATGTATTAGTTGACCTAAGTTTAGGTCATGAAGAACACAGCACTTGTCTTTGAATCGGTTGAGCTAATGCTCCCGATTAGTTACGTGCTGCTGTCCATGCGAGTGTATAGCTAATTCTTTAGCCCAATACAACTCAACAGACAAATCCAACACCTAGGGAGTTCTCCCTACCAAATCACACTAAAAGGAGGTTAATCAAAATGACAATAACAAGCAATCCATTCGTAAGAGTAAAGACAGAAGCTAGAGGGTTCGCCCTGTATGTGGGTATCGATGAGGCAACTGCTGCGCAGCTGGGCACCAGCCTGGCTGAAATAGTTATTGCTTTGCGAAAGACCTTAGAGGAAATCTCTCCAGGGCTTTCACTGGAAACCTTTGCCGCCTTGGCTCTGGCTCGTGAAGGGGCAGGGGGCAGGAACATCGATGTTGTCAAAGCAGCCCTTGGAGACCCAAGAGTCATAGCCAGGCTCAATGAGCAATACACCGGAAGCGGTGTGGTCATTGACCTGGCTAGACACAAGGTGCTGATCAACGGCATCGATGCTGAGCTAAGCCCTAAAGAGTTCCAGATTCTCGAGCATTTGGTTGAGAACGACGGTGAAACCATCCACCGTGATGAGCTAATTGACTCGCTCTGGACTCACGAGGACCACGTTGAGGATCGAACCATCGATGTCAATGTTCGCAGGCTTAGAGCCAAACTGGGCCGCTTCGGTGACATTGTTAGAACCATTCGTGGCGAAGGTTACCGCTTTGACGAGCACCCAGATGTCTCGGTTGAAGGTAAGTAATCCCTAGAATTAGGGCATGAAACCAAAAGTTACTCTGCGTAAGATTATTCGACCGCTGCTACTTAGCTATGCCATTGGGTTAGCAGTTGTTGCAACTTTAGCCTGGTTTGGCTTCGCTACAGGAGAAGAGTTTCCAGTAAAGAGCCCTGCGGGTAAAGACATCTTCATCGCCTATGGTGACTTTATTCAGCTTGCTGTTCTAGTGGTTATTCTGGCTTTCATCGCTAGCGCTTTCTCACTGGTGGTGAATCTAATACCTCGGGTAGTGATAATTGCAGGTTCAGTTATTATCCTGGTTTCACTTACCTTCATCAGTGGCCCTTCAATTGCCATCCTCTGGTTGGCAGCCATCGTCGCTAACATAGCCCTCTATCGCGGTAGATCAAGGCTCTATGTTCTATCTCTCGGTGGAGCACTGTTCCTAACCCAGATCTTCAATGCCTGGACTAGAACCGGCGATGTCGCAACCTTTGGTTGGTTGGTAGCAATCGACATCGCCTTTGCTGCTCCTATTTTCTATGTAATCTTCAAATACATCCCTCGGCAAAACTTCGAGAAGGCTCCCGGCTTTAGTGACAAGTAACCTCGACTATCAGGCTCTGCTTGAGAAGTTAACTGAAGAGACCTTAGAGCTTGGTCTAAATACTCCAATAGTCGTTATTGATGGTAGAGCTTGCTCTGGTAAATCAACTCTGGCTAAAGACTTGCAGAACCGACTCTTTCAAGAGGGAGAATCTCTTCCTCGCCTTCTCCACATGGATGACCTCTATCCTGGCTGGGATGGTTTAGCTGCCGGGGTGGACTATCTAAAGCGCATGATTCTAAACCCACTGAAACAAACTGGCAGTGCCAGTTGGCAGGAATACGACTGGGCTGCGGGTAAAAGAAATAACTGGCGTGAATTCAGCGGTGGAACACCGCTGATCATTGAAGGTTGCGGTTCACTAAATACCTATACCGCCAGCATCGCTAACCTAACGGTTTGGTTGAGTGCTCCCGAAGAGCTACGTCGTGAGCGTTGGTTAGCCCGCGAAGGTAACGTGGAGAAGTTTGAGCTGTGGTCAGCTCAGGAGCTAGATTTCATAGCTCTGGAGCATTCAGATACTTTGGCTACTTACTTTTACGATTCTTCAACCACACTCTAATTCCAGCGACAACGCTGGCAGTGATGAAGAAGGCGGCAATTAGATAGGAAGCGTTTTTTACTTCAGGGATTGAAGCCGAGTAGTAACCGGCAAAGGTAAGACCACTGCCCCAGGCCAGTGCTCCGACTAGGTTTGCGGTAAAGAACTTGTAGTAGTTCATTCGGGCAATACCAGCTATCGCTGGAACAAAGACTCTGGCCCAAGGCATGAACCTAGCGATAACTACAGCCCACCAGCCCCAGGCTGTGAAGAGTTTTTCGCTTTTCTCAATGCCGGTCTTAATCCAACTACCCTGTCGTTTGTCCAGGTAGGGCCTACCGTAGTGTCGGCCTAGAGTGTAGCCGACCTGTTCGCCCAGCCAGGCTGCAACACCAACTCCGATGGCCATTACCCAAATATCTAGACCGCTGCTGGCTGAGACTAAACCAGCTGCGA
>JAURJV010000075.1 GCA_030832065.1 Rhodoluna sp.
AGCTTCATCGGTGCCGTGGGGCATTGCCACACCTTCACCCATGTAACTGGAGATTATTTGCTCCCGCTCCCACATCGCAGGAACATACTCTGCTGAAACTGCACCTAATTCCAAAAGTGTTTGACCGCATAGTGCTACGGCCTCCTCTCTCGAGGAGGCCGCAGCAGCAATACGTATTCCGGAGGCCTGAATCAGATGACTACTCATCGCTGATTTCTGCTCCATTTTTTACATCTTCAATGAGCTTGGTGATAGCTGGATCACCCAAGAACATATCGAATGCAATAACTGGAACTCCAGGCACGGCTTGTTTCGCTCGTCCAGATAGCCCGCGCTGGCAGAGAACCACATCAGGGTTCTCGTCCTTGAGCAGGTTCACCGGTGAGTGGCTGACATGAACGTTGGTACCTTTTAGGGCTTTTCTAACTTGCCCCGCGACCATAACGCTCGATCCCATACCTGCCTCACAGGCGATAATCAGACGAGTTACGTCACTTCCGGAAATTTTTGCCATTACCCTATTTAGCCCTTCTTGAGCTTCTTTGAGGCAGCCTTGGCTTCTTCTAGGTCGTCATAACCTGCTTTGCTAAGACGTAGCAAAAGCATTCCGACGAAGAATGAAACAGCAGCTGAAAGCAAGACACCGGCAAACATCGTGAAGATGTCGCTTGGTGGGGTCATTGCGATGTAAGCAAAGATTGAACCAGGTGATGGTGTAGCTACTAGACCTACGCCCAAAAGCATGAAGGTTGCAACACCTGTCATACCACCAGCGATAGCGGCCACGATCATTACTGGACGCATCAGGATGTATGGGAAGTAGATTTCGTGGATACCACCGAGGAAGTGGATGATGATCGCTCCTGGAGCTGATCCGCGAAGAACCTTTGGACCAAATAGCCAGAAAGCAACCAAGATACCAAGACCAGGACCAGGGTTTGACTCGAGCATGAACAAGATTGACTTGCCAGTCTCAGTAGCCTGCTGAACTCCAAGTGGAGCCAATACACCGTGGTTGATGGCGTTGTTTAGGAATAGAACCTTAGCTGGTTCGATAACTAGTGAAGCCAAAGGTAGTAGGCCGGTCGAAACTAGGGATGAAACAAATTCACCTAGACGATCTGAGACCCAAGTAACCAATGGACCAACACCAGCGAATGAACCCATAGCAGTTCCAAGACCCAAAATACCAAGTGAGAAGTTACCAATTAGCATTTCGAATCCAGGAGGGGTGATTGGGTCTAGAACCTTGTCAACCTGCTTTAGTAGCCAAGCTGAAAGAGGACCAACAATCATTGCTCCAAGGAACATTGGGATAGTAGAACCAACGATTACACCAACAGCAGTAACAGCACCAATAACGGCACCACGCTGTCCGTGAACCATACGACCACCTGTGTAAGCAATCAGGATTGGAAGTAGGTTGACGATCATCGGACCAACCATCTTGGATAGCTCCTCGTTAGGCAACCAACCAGTTGGGATGAACAAGGCGGTCAACAAACCCCAGGCGATGAACGCACCGATGTTTGGGATCACCATTCCGGCGAGGAATCCGCCGAACTTTTGCATTGCTGAGCGCCAGCCAGTTGCGTTGGCGTCTCCTGCGATTATGTTACTCATTTATGAACTACCTCTCTGTAGCAGTCATGTTAGGGATAAGGGTGTAACTGTCCTGTTGCTGAGCCTCGAAAGGAATTGCAGTCCTCTCAGCTTCAGAACTCTTGCTCAACTTAGCTTCGCTAGTTGAAATCTTCATGCCAACACCGCCTCGGTGTCAGCGGCTTGGAATGCATCTAGATATTCCTGCGGAACATTCATATCTGTCACGATGCGGTCAATCTCATTGAAACGGGCAAACACCGAAGGGTAGCTTGCACCAAACTTGCTGCTGTCAGCTAACAAAACACTTTCGGTTGAATTTGCAATCATCAGACGCTTAACCAAAGCTTCATCCTGATCGGCTGTGGTGAAGCCGGCTTCTAGGCTTATCCCGTTACTTCCAAGGAAGGAAACCTGAGCGTGATAGCTGGCCAATTCTTTAGCTGCGGTCTGACCAACCGAGCTAAGTGATGTTCCGCGAACTCTGCCACCCAAAATGCTCACCGGAGTTCCAGTACTGGCGACCTTGGCAGCCAAGTTCAAACTTGCTGTTACTACCAAAAGGTCTGGTTTGTCCTTTAGTGCTTCAGCTAAATACTCCGTGGTTGAACCACCGTCAATAAAAATGCAGCCAGCTGCTGGAATGAACTTGGCTGCGATTTTGGCAATTTCTCGCTTAGATGACGGGTTGCTCTGCATTCGTTCGTTGAAGTCGAACTCTTTGGCCAGGCGTTCGGTCGAAATTGCCCCACCGTGGACTCTGCGGACAACCCCGCGTCGTTGCAGGACCTCTAGATCGCGTCTAACCGTCTCCACGGCGACATCTAGGCGTTTAGCTGCTGCGATAGCGTCAATTCTGCCCTCGATACGCGACCATTCGGCCAGCTGCATCCGGCGTTCCTCGGCTAGCATTAGCGCCAACACTCCTCCATAATGGCGTGGCTTTTTGCCCGAATAACGGGTCAAAACCACTTCCTTAGAGAAATTAGCAGACTAAACCTGCTTAATCAGGCAGAAACGGGCAAAAACAGGCAATTATCCCAATATCGTTATCTTTGGAAAAGCCGACAAATTTACCTAAAAAAGCCCGTCTAATGGGCTATAGGTCTTGCTCGAGCAAGGCTTCCTGCTCTTTTCGGAAGGCATCAGCTAACAGTCGCCACCACATGAACAGGGCAAATAGGGCAAAGAAAATCCATTCGATTGCGTAGAAAGCACTCAGCCAGTTCAAGCCACTATCCAACTTAGTGATGGCGATGCTCAGTGGTTCCAATCCATCAACCTGGCCGTATTGGCTGTTTCCAGTAAGGGCTAGGAAACCGGTGTAGACGGGAGTCAACTTGGTTCCAAATCTGATGTCATTAACCAGTTGAGCAACCGAAAGCGACTGGTAGCTGGCGGATTCACTGATCGGTGCTTCGCTAGGTAGGTAACGTCCGCGCAGGGCCGAGTAGTTAAAGACATTCGGCATAGCCTGGACTCTGGCTAAAACTTCATCGGCTTTCTCGGTGACTGGGACAAAACCAACCGCGACAAATAGTTTTCCCTCGCGAGTTTGGGTTGGCACCACAATCCAAGATCCGGCATAGCCGTTTTGCTGGAAGCGATTTTCAATTAACACAGCTTTACTGGGTTCCTGTCGGGCAAATACCACCGCTTCAGTTAGAACACCGGTCTCATCTTCAAGTTCAATGAAACTAAATGGCTGGCCCGGCTCGGCGATTTTGTTAATTGATGTCGTGACAGTCTTGGTGTAGTTATCTGTTGAGCCAGGCAGGATAGATCTAGAAACCTGCCACTGAGCTAAAGCTGCAAAAATAACTCCCAAAGCCAAACAACCAACCAGGGCCGCAATCCACCTCGGGGTAAGTGCCAGCTTTAACATTTATTACGCGTTGTATGGAGCGACGACAGTTTCGACCTTTTGGAATTCCTTAAGATCGCTGTAACCGGTGGTGGCCATGGCTTTACGCAAAGCACCGATCAGGTTAGTGGTTCCATCAGCTGAAGTTGACGGACCCTGCAAAATCTGCTCCAGTGAACCAACACTGCCAACTTTAACTCGCTCACCGCGCGGTAGCTCTGGGTTGTAACTCTCTGGTCCCCAGTGCCAACCTGCACCCGGAGCTTCTGTGGCTCTTGCCAAAACAGATCCGAGCATGACTGCATCTGCCCCACAGGCAATTGCTTTCACCAAATCTCCTGAAGTGCCAAGTCCGCCGTCAGCAATAACGTGAACATAGCGACCGCCAGATTCATCTAGGTAGTCTCTTCTAGCGCCGGCAACATCCGCCACTGCGGTTGCCATCGGTGCGTGAATGCCAAGTACCTTACGGGTGGTTGAGGCTGCTCCGCCACCGAAACCAACTAGAACTCCAGCGGCACCGGTGCGCATCAGGTGCAGCGCTGCGGTGTATGTGGCTGCTCCACCAACAATCACTGGAACATCAAGTTCATAAATAAATTCTTTTAGATTTAGTGACTCTTTAGTCTTGGAAACGTGTTCAGCGGAAACTGTTGTTCCACGAATCACAAAAATGTCAACACCGGCAGCTATCACCGTCTTAGCAAAATTGGCGGTGTTCTGCGGTGAGAGAGCTCCAGCAACGGTAACTCCTGATTTACGGATGTAAGCGAGTCGCTCTTTGATAAGTTCTGCTTTGATCGGTTCAGCATAAATTTGCTGCATTCGAGAAGTGGCTTCTGCCGGCGACAGGGAGGCAATCTCGGCCAACAGCTTGGTTGGGTCTTCGTACCTGGTCCATAAACCTTCTAGGTCTAAGACACCTAAGCCACCGAGTTTACCGATCGCTATTGCGGTATCCGGTGAGACCACCGAGTCCATTGGTGCAGCCAGGACGGGAAGCTCAAACGAGTAGGCATCGATGTTCCAGGTGGTCGAGACATCTCTGGGGTCTCTGGTTCTTCTGGATGGAACTACTGCAACGTCATCAAAGGCCCAGCTTCGGTTACCGCGCTTGCCGCGGCCAATCTCGATCTCGCTCAAACTTTTCTCCTAGCGGTTGTTGTAGTTAGGTGCTTCTACGGTCATTTGAATGTCGTGCGGGTGCGACTCTCGCAAACCAGCAGGAGTAATGCGAACAAACTTTCCTTTTTCCTGAAGCTGATCAATTGTGCTGGCACCGACATAACCCATCGCTGCACGAAGACCACCAATTAGCTGATGGGTAACAGTTGCCACCGAACCACGGTAAGGAACTCGACCTTCAATGCCCTCTGGAACCAATTTGTCTTCACGCAGAACATCGTCCTGGAAATAGCGGTCCTTCGAATAGCTCTTAGCTTCACCTCTGGATTGCATTGCCCCGAGTGAACCCATACCGCGGTAAGTCTTGAACTGCTTACCACCAACAAAGGTGATGTCTCCCGGTGCCTCATCAGTTCCGGCAAGCAGTGAACCAAGCATCACGGCGTTTGCTCCGGCGACCAGCGCTTTAGGAATATCTCCGGAGAACTGCAATCCACCATCAGCAATTACTGGAACGCCGGCCTTCTTGCAAGCCAAACTGGCTTCATATACAGCGGTGATCTGAGGGACACCAACACCGGCAACAACTCGAGTGGTGCAGATTGAGCCCGGTCCGACGCCAACCTTAACACCATCAGCTCCAGCATCAACCAGAGCCTTAGCTCCTTCTCGGGTGGCCACATTGCCACCGATAACATCAACATGTTTAGCTACCGGTTCGGCTTTAAGTTTGGCAACCATTTCTAGCACAGCGCTGTTATGACCGTGAGCGGTATCGACAATAAGAATGTCTACTCCAGCATCAACCAGAGCCATGGCTCTTTCCCAACCCTGCTCGCCAACACCGACAGCAGCAGCTACCAGTAGCCGACCTGAAGAATCCTTGCTGGCCAGCGGATACTTCTCACTCTTGTCAAAGTCTTTGATGGTGATTAGACCGCGAAGCTTATTAGCTTGATCAACCAGAGGCAGTTTCTCAATTCGGTGCTGAGCAAAGATAGCGATAGCGGTTTCCGGTGAAACTCCTACCGGAGCGGTAACCAGTGGCATTGGAGTCATAACATCTTTGACCAGTGTGATGCTCTTCTGCACTTCATTGACAAATCTCATGTCACGGTTGGTGACGATACCCAAGAGTGTTCCATCTTCATCTATTACCGGAAGACCGGAGACCCTGAATGTTCCACAAATCTCATCGACCTCTTGGAGTGTGGCTAGCGGATGGGTAGTTACCGGATGGGTAATCATTCCAGCTTCAGATCTTTTCACCAGATCAACCTGGGTTGCCTGCTGCTCAATTGAGAGGTTACGGTGCAACACACCCAACCCACCTTGGCGGGCAATAGCGATAGCCAATCTGGCTTCGGTTACGGTGTCCATGGCCGAAGACAGCAGCGGGACATTGATGCTCAGTCGCTTAGTGACTTTGGTCTTGGTGCTGACCTGAGATGGCATGACATCGGATTGTCCAGGCAGCAGCAGGACATCGTCGTAGGTGAGGCCGGTAAAGCCAAATGGGTCTTTTTCAGTCATTTCTAGCCCGTTCAAAAGGTTGCGATTAGGTAATTCTACCCTGCCTAACCCCTAAGTTCTAAGGGGTATCTGGCTGATAGCTACCCACTGGGGCAAAGCTTCCACCAGCCCGATAGCCATAGACTGTGTATTTCTGATTCAGATAGTAACCGGTTGGACTAAATACCTGCTTCATGCGTTCCAGGGACACTCTCTGGTCGTTCTGGAGCCCACCGGCTAAGCGGGCAGCCTGATAGGTTCGCCAAGCCAATCCAAGCATCGCCTGACTACCCCCGAATGTTGAAGGTGGTCGATTTAGATACCTGGCGACTTCCTCCCTAAAGCCAGGCTCGATTTGATCGTTT
Organism: Rhodoluna sp.; assembly: GCA_030832065.1. Taxonomy (GTDB): domain Bacteria; phylum Actinomycetota; class Actinomycetes; order Actinomycetales; family Microbacteriaceae; genus Rhodoluna. Next base: position 6,469 of record JAURJV010000075.1, read on the forward strand.
GGAATCAAGGCTCTGGCTCCCTGCAGTTGGTTGGCCCATGAATACATCGAATAGTTGGCCAGATTACCCTGAACCAGAAACTTAGCGGGCACTTTCCCAAACCAGTCTCCCAAGGCAGTTAGAAATTGGACGGAACTTTCCATGCTGACCAGGACTACAGCCTCTGGGTTGGTAGCTTTAGCGGCTTTGATTTCCTGCAAAGAATACTGATGAACCCCGGTGATGCCTCGAATAACTAAACCAAACTGCAGCATCTTGGCACCCTGCTTTGAGTAATTTTCTGGACCAACCAAGATAGCCACCGAGTCTGGTTTTTCTTGAGCAATGTAATCGGCCAGAGCACTCGCATCCTGGGTGCTGGTGGAAGCCAGCCGAAACAACCAGTTCTTACCCTTAGCGGTAGCAGCGATTCCTTCGGCAATGGAGCTTGGCGCAACAATTGGCACTGGGTCAGCCAGGTTCAACTTGGCAATTGTCTTGACTGAGTCTGTTTCGATCGGTGCGACTAATACGTCAACGCTGTTACCTCGTAAATTTCTAAGCGCAGCTTTAGCCTCAATCTCACTATCACCGGCATCTGCATAGAAGCAAGATATGTTCGCCTGCTGTTCAGCTAATTCGCAGCCCGCTCTTTGATAGGCTCCGGCGAAATAAAGTGGTCCGGATGTTGAAATTAGCACCCCGACATTTACTCCTGGAGCGATAGGTTTAGCCTGGACGCTGCCAAGCCAACCGACAATTACTATTCCGGTAACAGCGAGCAAAATAAGCAGTCGTCTTCTCATTGCCAAAGACTAATCAGTATTTGCTATTGGACTTAGTTTTCAACAGTTAAAGCAAAAGCGGGCCGGAAAACCGACCCGCTCGCTTTGAAACTAATTATTCAGTTGTTCCGTTGATGCTGGCGCTAACCACACCGTTGTTTGACATGTTCCACTTAGCTAGAAGTGTCGCATACTGTCCGTCATCAATCAGTGACTGCAGTGCAGCTTGGATTGCATCGCGAAGTTGGGTGTCCTTCTTCAACACAGCTATACCGACGAAACCAGCGTCATAACCGTTAGGTGCATCTGGATCGACCACTAGGTCGAAGTACTCACCGTTACCAGCCTTAGCTGCGGCACCCTGAGCTACGAAACCGTCCATCATTACAGCGTCACCCTGGCCAGCGCGAAGTGCGTTTTCCATAAGTGGTGCATCTGGAAGCTGAGTCACGGTAATAGCAGCCTTGCCGGAAACCTTACAGCTCTCTGACATGGTGGCTAGCAGATCAATCTGAATGGTTCCATTCTGAACAATCACTGTCTTGCCACACAAACTCATTGGGTTGGTGATGTTCTCTGGGTTGCCCTTGGCAACGATCATCATTGATCCACCGATGTTGTAATCGATGAAGTCAACCTTGGCTTGACGCTCAACGGTGTCGCTCATTGAGCTGATGATGATGTCGTTGGTGCCAGCCTCAAGGTTGGCAATGATTGTGTCAAAGACTGCGTCGTTGAAGCGAACCTCAACACCTAGCTTCTGACCGATTAGTGCGCCAAGTTCAACGTCAAAACCAGTTAGGTTGCCGTCTTCGTCTTCATACTCAAACGGCTCGTAAGGGATGTCGCTAGCAACATCGATACCGTTTTCAATATATTCGGCTGGCAGCAGAGCCTGAGCCTGCTTGTCAACTTTTGATTGGTCCACACCATTATTAGGCCCGCTGGCACAACCAGCTAGCACTAGAAGACCTGCCGACATAACTGCGACAAAGCCTAATTTCTTTTTAGACACTTTGAATCTCGCTCTCTTAGTTGGTTTACTTTGCTTCAAAACTAAAGGACTTTGTTGAGGAAAGCTTTGGTTCTGGCCTCTTGAGGTTTATCCAAAACCTGTTTAGGCGTTCCCATCTCTACTATTTGTCCTTTATCAATGAAGACTACTTTGTCAGCGACTTCACGGGCAAAACCCATCTCGTGCGTCACGACAATCATGGTCATGCCGGCTTTGGCTAGACCTTTCATAACATCTAAAACATCGCCTACCAGCTCAGGGTCGAGAGCCGATGTCGGCTCATCAAAGAGCATTAGCTTCGGCTTCATCGCCAGCGCTCTAGCAATCGCCACTCGCTGCTGCTGCCCACCGGAGAGTTGCGAAGGGTAGTGATCACCTTTATCGCCGAGCCCAACCTGGTCAAGCAGTTTGGTCCCCAGCTCCTTGGCTTCCGCAGAATTAATTCCGGCGACACCGATTGGTGCTTCGATTACGTTTTGCAGTGCGGTCATGTGTGGGAAGAGATTGAACTTCTGGAACACCATGCCGATTGCCTGCCGCTGCCTAGCAATATCTTTTGGTTTCATCTCGTGCAATACGTTTCCAGATTGGCGGTAGCCCATCAGTTCACCGTTGACATAGATTCGACCACCGTTGATTGATTCAAGGTGATTCAGACACCGAAGAAAAGTTGATTTACCCGAACCCGATGGGCCAATAATGCAGAGCACCTCACCGCGTTCAACGGTAAGTGAAACTCCTCGAAGCACCTCGTTTGAACCGTAGGTCTTACGCACGTTCCTGGCATCAACCATTACCTCAGCCATCAGCGTCTACCCACCTTGAAAGCTCTTGGCGCTGCCCTGCCACCGACAACTGCGAAACCTCTTCCGTAGCGACGCTCTAGAGCTCGCTGAGGGAAACCCAGCACCGTGGTCATGACCAAATACCAGAATCCACTAACCACCAATAGTTCAATCTGGGCTAGGTTGGCCGACGAGATGGTGCTGGCCCGAGTGTAGAGTTCGGCAACGGCTATCACCTGAAGCAGTGACGTGTTCTTTAACATTCCAATAAATTCATTACCGATTGGTGGGATGATCACGCGCATTGCCTGCGGCAAAACAATCTTCCTCATGGTGTATCCGCTGGACATACCTAGAGACTTAGCTGCTTCGACTTGACCGGAATCCACTGAAAGAATTCCAGCTCGAACTATTTCAGCCGAGTAGGCTGCTTCATTCAGCGACAGTGCGATAATTCCGGCAACTATTGCTGGAATAACATCGCTGGTTTGGTCTCTGAAGAAGACGATGTCGGTAAACGGGATGCCTAAAAATATTTCGGGGAAAATGATGCCTAGGTAACCCCAGAACACAATCTGCAAAAGTAGCGGTGTTCCGCGGAAGAATTCGATGAAGCCGGTAGCCAACCAGCGCAGCAGCGGGTTCACGCTTAGCTTCATGATGGCTAGGATGGTCGCCAAAATTACACCGAACGTCATACAAACAACTGTGACCCAGAGCGTTACCAGCATTCCTTCAAGAATTCGGTGATCGAATAGGAACTTAGTGACTATTTCGTGCTGGATGGATTCGGCGCTGTAGACCGCCCAGATAAAACTCAAAAGTAGGGCTGTAGCGATTCCGCCTGAAATCCAACGCCAAGGGTGACGCAGTGGAACGGCGACAACGTCATCGACGTTGCTCTCGGGTGCAGCCATCAGTAGTCCTAATCGGTATTACTAAAAATCCTATGTCTAGGCTATGGCAGTTAAAACAGATAAGCCCCGAGAAATCCTCGGGGCTTACTAGGTTTATCTAAATGTAACTTAGCGAACGACAACCGCCAAAATGTCACGAGCAGACAAAACAAGGTATTCCTTGCCATTCATCTTTAGCTCGGTGCCACCATACTTAGAGAAAATGACTCTGTCTCCGACAGCAATGTCTAGTGGGACACGGTTACCGTTGTCATCGATGCGGCCGGGGCCAACAGCAATAACTTCAGCTTCCTGAGGCTTTTCCTTCGCGGTGTCTGGGATTACCAGACCCGAAGCGGTGACTTGCTCTGCCTCAACTGGCAGTACGACGATGCGATCTTCAAGCGGCTTAATTGAAACCGACACTTGGAACCTCTTCTTATGTCTAAATGGGATTGCGCCTTATGACGCTTTAGCCATATTAGCACTCTCAATCCGTGAGTGCTAACTCAGGTGCTGTTAGCGTTGATTGGTGGACCGCCAAGCCTTCATCAAACTGCTAAGCCCAGAAGGCCATGCCCTGCTCGAATCCATCGCCCCTTTAGATACCAAGACCGATGTGGTCAAAGTTGTCTCCAGGTTGCGCAAGGACGGCCATGACCCTGAGTTGATCGCAACCGTGCTGACTCAGGTCAAATTGAGGAAACAGGCGAAAGCAAAGTTCGGTGAGTTTGCCCAGACTATGCTCTTTAGCCAGGATGGACTCGAGCAAGCTTCGAGGTTGCAGGTGGCTGCTATCCACGCCGGTCGCTTCCGTCAAGCTGGAATTACAAAAGTTGCCGACCTGGGTTGTGGGATTGGGGCTGAGTCACTAGCCCTAGCCAGCCTTGATATCGATGTCACCGCTTTTGAACAGGACGAACTGACCGCAGCTATCGCGACCTACAACCTCGCCAACTTTGAGAATGTAAAAGTGGAGCAGGCTGATGTTACAAAACTCGACCTGTCTGAATTCGATGGGCTGTTCCTCGATCCGGCCAGACGCGATAAGAGCAGTCGCAAATATGATCCAGCAACTTTCTCACCAAGTTATGAATTTGTGCTGAAAACTGCCAGAACTAAACCAACCATCGTCAAGCTCGGTCCCGGTATGCCCCATGATCAAATTCCCCAAGACGCTGAAGCCGTTTGGGTTTCGGTAAATGGCGACCTGGTTGAACTTACCCTTTACTTTGGGAAGCTAAGAAGAGCAGTTGTAGAAAGAGCTGCCCTGCTGATCACCGAAAACGGGTCTTTTGAACTAAGCAGTGCGGAAACCAAACGAACTGATGCCCCAATCGGTGATCTAGAAAAATACATCTACGAACCGGATAACGCAGCTATCCGTTCACACCTGCTCGGTGAACTAGCCAATTCGCTGGGGCTAAAAATCTTTAGCCCTGAAATTGCCTACCTGACTTCCGCTACAGAAGTAAGTTCCCCGTGGCTGAAGAAATACGAGTTAATCGAAGATTTACCATTTGATCGCAAGAAGCTTAAGGCTGCCTTGAAAGCCAGGGACATCGGCCCCATCGAAATCAAAAAACGCGGAACCGACATAACCCCTGAAAATCTCAGGAGAGAGCTCAACCTTAAAGGAAAAGAACCAGCAACTCTGATTGTTACTAGAGTTGCTGGGACTCACCGCGCGCTTTTAGTCAAGCCGCTTTAAATGACAAACCCCTCAGTGTCAGCTTTGGATGAGGGGTCTGTTTGTTGCTAACCGAATGCTCTAGCGGTCACCGTGCATCGGGTCCATTCGCCAACCAGGCTCATCGTAATCAAAGTTGATTTCTGGTCGTCTTGCTCTCAGGATCAAGTTCGCGATAATCATCACGATGCTCAGCCCAATAGCTACGAAAGCCAAAACAATACCGGTAATTGCCATCCAACGACCCTTAGCTTCCTTCTGTTTTAGTTGAGCTAGAGCGATGAATCCGGTGAGTAGAGCAGCAGGTGCTCCAAACATGGTTAGTGCACTTGCTAGAGACACCACGGCTAAAGTATTTAGCTTGGTGAACTCGTATTTATTGGCTTCCGCCATTAGTACTCCTTACGATATGGGGGTTTGTTACTTGATCAGTAGAGCAGTAGAGTCTGGGAGGACTCTGAATACTAGGTGAATGTCACCTTGGAATCTAAGACTGAACTTTTCTAACATCCAGGGTGGATTCGGCAGAGAAAGCCAAGGAACTTGGCGCGGCACCTGCTTGAATCAGCTGGGAACCGAGTACTGCAATCATCGCACCGTTATCAGTACACAAACTCAATGGTGGGATTCGAAGTTCAATCCCCTCAGCCAAACATTTTTCGCTGGCATACTCACGCAACCGCGCATTGGCGATTACTCCACCACCGAGCAGTAACCGATTCACTCCATACTCCTTGCAAGCATTGATTGCTTTGGTGACTAGTACATCGACCACGGCTTCTCTAAACGAAGCAGCAACATCACTTAGGTTGATTTGCTCCTGCTTACTTTCAGCCAGTTCAACATGTCTGGCAACTGCGGTTTTTAGACCAGAGAAACTAAAGTCGTAGCGATGCTGTGACATGTCTTTCGGTAGCGATAGCCCTCTGGGGAATCTAATTGCGGCTGGATTTCCACCGGCCGCCGCTCGATCAATTTCAGGTCCACCTGGATATTTCAAACCTAAAACTCTAGCCACCTTATCGAAAGCTTCACCAGCGGCATCATCGATAGTTTCACCGAGCAGAACAACATCTTTCAGCAGATCATTCACCAGAAGTAAAGAGGTGTGGCCACCGCTAACTAATAAGGCGATGGTCGGGGTCGAAACTTTACCCTGCGCCAGTATGTCAGCTGCGACGTGTCCAACTAAATGGTTGACTGCATAGATTGGTTTACCGGTGGCAACCGCTAACGCTTTAGCCGCGCCAATCCCAACCATCAGAGCACCAGCCAAGCCAGGGCCATTAGTCACGGCAATGGCATCGACCTGGTCCAGGGTAATTTCGGCATTACTGAGTGCTTCATCCATCACCGGAAGTAGTGCCTCCAGGTGGGCTCTGGCCGCTACTTCTGGAACCACCCCACCGAAGATTGCATGCTGGTCCATGCTCGACGAAATCACGTTAGCCAACAGGGTATTGCCACGAACAATGCCAACTCCTGTCTCATCGCAGGAGCTCTCAATTCCTAAAACCACCAACTCGCGATTAGACATCGGCCCGCATCACAATCGCATCGACGTCATCCGGCTGATAGTAGTGCTTACGAATGCCGATCTGAGTAAAACCTAAACTCTCATAGAGCTTCTGCGCCGCCAGATTATCTGCTCTGACTTCAAGGAATACCTCGGCCGCTCCCAGTTCCTTAGCCTTTGCTAACAGGAACTGCATCAAGATTCGACCAAAGCCCTTGGACCGGTACTGTGGGGAAATCGCGATGGTCTGAATGTCGGCCTGGTCCATCAGTGGCAGCTTGCTCAAACCGGCATAGCCAATCACCTGCTGCTTCTCAAGCCCAAGAATGTAATTGGTGTGCCTAGCTTTAAGTTCCGAACTCATAACTGACTCTGACCAGGCATCTGTTTCAAAACAGGCATTTTCAATTTCCATAATGGTGGCTAAATCAGCGATGGTTGCCTCACGAATCTCCACTAGCCACTCACCTTCTTGGCTTTGCCAGGGGTAGCATCTGGCTCTCGAAGGTAGATGGGTGTAATTAGACGATTGACCTGATCTCCCTGATGGTAGGCAATCTGACCGAGCGCTGCTGCACTGACTCTAAAATCACATCTGACAAAACCAGCTTCAGTAACCTCAGCTGGCTTATTTACCGATGGTCCTTCAAGACGAACTGGAACCGATTGAGCTAAGCCTGAATACTTAGCCCAGAAGTGCTCCTGTCTTCTAGCATCGGTAGTGACCAACAGGTTTGCGTTATTGCCTGCTGCATAGAACTGGAACGCTATCGAGTCCAATGAGCAAACTCCAACCAGTTCAACTTGGGCTCCGAGGGAAAAAAGTTTTGCCGCTGCAATTCCAACTCGAAGACCGGTAAAAGGCCCCGGCCCCAAACCAACCACAATCCGATCTAGCTGATGCGTTTTAATCTTCGCCTGGTTTAGAACATCTTCTAGAGCCTGACCGATTCGCTCAGCGTGGGTCATGTTTTCCTGATAATCCAAACTGGCTAAAACAGTTGTTCCGTCAAGGACAGCGACGCTGGTCCCAGAAGAAGTATCCAGAGCTAGGGTAATCAAAGTGAAACACCAGCCCAACGCTCACCAAAGCCGGTAATACTAACTTCACGAACCTCAGTCTCACCACTGTGATCTCGACTTATGTTAATTTCCAGCCAGCTTTCAACAATGTCCTCGGTTAGACCCTTACCCCACTCGACAAGAACAATTGATGAGTCAAAAGGAATATCTAAATCATCAAACTCATAGGCTGATTTCAAGCGGTAAGCATCAACGTGAACCAGCGGTGGCCTAGTGCCTCTCCTGTGTGTTCTAGCGATCACAAAGGTGGGGCTCGAAACATTACCTTCAACTTCAAGACCAACACCGATGCCTCGAGCCAGAGTGGTCTTACCAGCTCCTAACGGACCGATCAGTAATACTAAGTCGCCAGCTTGAAGAAGCGCTGCCAACCTGAGTCCAAGCTCATGCATCTGCTCAGCTGTTTCAACCGCTGCTGAAAACAGTTCTTTGCTCTCAACCATTACTAGCCCTCAATTAGGCCGAGATACTCGCGCTTGAAGCGTCCACCCATTCTGGTGACAATCTCGTAGTTGATTGTTCCAGCCGCTGCGGCTAAATCATCAGCAGTTAGTTCTTCTGAGCCAAAAAGCAGAACCGTATCGCCGGGGCTCACTGAGGAATCCCCAACATCAACTACAAACTGATCCATGGCAATGCGGGATTGGATCTGATGCTTCTTTCCATTGATAACCACGCTGCCCTTACCGGAGGCATCCCTGGGCAGACCTTCCGCGTAACCGACTGGAACTAAGGCCAGAGTGGTTTCGCGCTCGGTTTTATAGATGTAGCCGTAGGAAACTCCTGAGCCGGCTGGGACACGTTTGGTTTGAACCACAGTTGCCTCAGCTTTCATAGCCGGAGTCAAACCAAACTCTTTAGCACGGTTATCGCTAAACGGTGATAGCCCATAGAGAGCAACGCCAACCCGAACCATGTCGTAGTGAGCCTGCGGATAGCTCAAAGTTCCATCACTTGCGGTGAGGTGTCTCAGCTCAAAGCTCAAACCAGCTGCGGCAGCTTTTAGCAGGGCCTGCTCAAAGACTTCAATCTGAGCTAAATCCTCTGTTACTCCGGTTGAAGAAAGGTGGCTAAAAATACCGACAGTTTGAACCGCTCCAGCGGCAACCTCTCTGGCCACATTGGCTAAAAGATCTTCAAGCTCAGCCATGGTGACACCGTTGCGGCCAAGACCGGTATCCACTTTGATATGTATTTTGGCTGGCTTACCGACTGACGCAGCTGCTTTGACCACTCTCCTGAGTTGGTCGTTAGCGGAAACGGCTAGATCAACATCGTGCTTTACCGCCCAAACAAAATCATCGGTTGGATCGTGCAACCAAGCCAGAATTCTAGATTTGATTCCAGCTGAACGAAGTGTTACTGCCTCTTCTAAATCTGCGACACCGAGATAGTCGATACCTTCTGCTTCAAGTTTTCTTGCAACTGGCACAATACCGTGTCCGTAAGCATCAGCCTTAACAACTCCAAGCACCTTGACGTTGCCAACTTGATTCACTAACTGACGCATTGCAGCTAGGTTGGCTGCAACAGCATTTAGATCAATAGTTAGTTTTCGCATTAATTACTATTCTCCGCCACAACAACCGCAACAGCCATTTGGCCATCATGACTAATTGAAAGATGCCAACTGCTAATCCCCAACTGCCCTGCTCGCTCTGCGGTAGCACCGCTGACGTGTAAGCCTGGTTTACCTAGGGCATCTTTGTAAACGGTCACATCGTGAAAAGACAATCCGGTTGGGTTACCGATAGCTTTGATCAGGGCCTCTTTCGCCGCCCAGTAGCCGGCTAGTGATTCTGGTTTAGCCCCCTGCTCACCTGGATTGAACAGTCGCTCAATTAGTGCCGGGGTAGCAGCCAACTTCTCCACGAATCTGGTGACATCAACCAGGTCAACCCCGAGACCGACAATCATGATTACTCGACGGTAACCGATTTAGCCAGGTTGCGTGGTTGGTCAACATCCAGCCCCTTAGCACTGGATAGTTCTAGGGCAAAGATCTGCAACGGAATCACGCAGAGAATTGGCATCAGCATCTGATTGGCTGCAGGGACGTAGAAGACGTCAGCTGCATACTTCTTCGATTCGGTGTCACCCATCTCGGCTATCGCGATAACCTCAGCGCCTCTTGCCCTGACTTCCTGAATGTTACTGATTACCTTGGCGTGCAGGGAGTCAGGGTCATTCGGGCTAGGCACTACAACTATTACCGGCTGACCCTGCTCAATCAGGGCGATCGGCCCGTGCTTTAGCTCTCCGGCTGCAAAGCCTTCGGAGTGGATGTAGGCAAGCTCTTTAAGCTTTAGTGCGCCTTCCATGGCGATTGGGAAACCAACGTTACGACCAAGGAACAGAACTGTCTTCGCGTCTTTGTAACTTTTGGCCAGCTCTCTGATTGAGGAACTATTTTCCAAAACTTCAGCGATTTGCGCTGGCAGCTTCAATAATTCTGAACCGATGTCCTGAAGTTCACCGAGGCTGTGGGTGTTACGAGCTTTAGCCAGGTGCAGTGCCAGTAAATACATCACGCAGATCTGTGCGGTAAAAGCTTTAGTTGAAGCTACTGCAACCTCAGGTCCGGCGTGCGTGTATAGGACAGCATCAGCTTCACGAGCCAAGGTAGCTCCCTGAGTATTACAAATGCTCAAAACCATAGCTCCGGCTTCTTTGGCATATCTGGTAGCCATCAGAGTGTCCATGGTTTCACCAGACTGGCTCACTGCAACAA
>JAURJV010000076.1 GCA_030832065.1 Rhodoluna sp.
ATCATCCATCTGTGACAGTGACTCAACCTGGGCCAGGCTGGCTCTAAACTCTCCGCCAACCGGATAGCCCTTGAAATACCATGCGACGTGCTTTCTGATGTCGCGACAGGCCCGCTCTTCTGATTCAAAGAACTCAACCAGTAGCAAGGCGTGCTTCTTGAAAGCCTCGGCAACCTGACCAAGGCTTGGTTGAACTGGGTCGATAGCTTTATCTGAGTTTGGATCTTTTGCATACTCTTCAAAGGCCTGTTGCAAGTCCGCGAAAAGCCAAGGCCTACCAAGACAACCGCGGCCAACTACTACACCGTTGCAACCGGTTTGACGCATCATCCGAATTGCATCACTTGCCGACCAGATATCGCCATTACCTAAAACCTGAACATCACGAAGCGAATCCTTCAACTCGTAAATAGCATTCCAGTCAGCTTGACCTGAATAATACTCAGCCGCAGTTCTCCCATGCAGAGCAACAGCTGCGACTCCGGAATCCGCCGCAGACTTACCCGCCTCTAAGAAAGTTAAGTGGTCACTGTCGATCCCTTTACGCATCTTCACGGTAACTGGGATACTTCCGGCAGCCTTAACAGCACTTGAAACTATGGCTTGGAACAGGTCTTGCTTATAAGGCAGAGCCGCCCCACCACCCTTGCGGGTAACTTTAGGAACCGGGCAACCAAAGTTCAGATCAATGTGATCCGCTCTGTTTTCAGCCACCAGCATGGTAACTGCTTCAGCGATGGTCTTCGGGTCAACACCGTATAACTGAACTGACCTGGTGCCCTCAGACTCATGATGCCCGATTAGGCGCATTGATTCCTCGGTCCGTTCAACCAGGGCTCTGGAGGTAACCATTTCGCTGACATACAAACCACCACCGTACTCACGACACAGCCTTCTAAAGGCAGTGTTGGTAATGCCAGCCATGGGAGCTAGCACTACTGGAGTGTTGATTGGGATGGCACCGTATTTCAGCAAGGTAACCCGCTTTAGGAAATCAGCTTGGCAGCAAGGTAGGACTTGAGATTATCCAGCGAAACACGTTCCTGAGCCATGGTGTCACGCTCACGAACAGTGACCGCCTGGTCCTCTAGGGAATCGAAGTCAACTGTCACACAGAACGGTGTTCCAATCTCATCTTGACGGCGGTATCTTCTACCAATAGCACCAGAGTCATCAAAATCAATGTTCCAGGTTTTACGCAAATCCTGAGCTAGGTTCCTGGCAACCGGTGAAAGATCTTCGTTTCTAGACAACGGAAGCACTGCAACCTTGACTGGAGCTAGACGGTAGTCCAAACGAAGCACGGTTCTGACATCAACACCGCCTTTGGTGTTCGGCGCTTCATCTTCCGCATAAGCATCAACTAGGAAAGCCATTAGCGATCGGGTAAGGCCAGCAGCTGGTTCGATCACAAACGGTGTCCAACGTTCACCCTTAGCTTGATCGAAGTAACTCAAATCCACTCCAGATTCTTTGGAATGTGTGGAGAGATCGAAGTCAGTGCGATTAGCAATACCCTCAAGTTCGCCAAACTCACTACCTTGGAAACCAAAACGATATTCGATGTCTACGGTTCGCTTGGAATAGTGGGAAAGTTTTTCCTTCGGGTGTTCAAAAAGACGAAGGTTTTCAGGATTGATTCCTAAATCGACGTACCAGTTGTAACGTTCATTGATCCAGTAGTCGTGCCAAGTCTCATCGGTACCAGGTTCTACAAAGAATTCCATTTCCATCTGTTCGAACTCTCTGGTTCTAAAGATGAAGTTACCCGGGGTTATTTCGTTTCTAAACGACTTACCGATCTGACCAATACCAAACGGTGGCTTCATTCTTGAAGCACCAAGAACGTTAGCAAAGTTGACAAAGATACCCTGAGCTGTTTCTGGTCGCAGAAAGTGCATGCCCGATTCGTCTTCGACCGGACCCAGGTAGGTCTTTAGAAGCCCGTTGAAAAGCTTTGGCTCTGTCCAAGTTTCCTTGCCACCGCAGTTAGGGCAGGCAATTTCAGCCATCGAAGCAGGTGCTCTGCCTTTCTTCTCTTCAAAGGCTTCTTCTAGGTGATCGGCACGGAAACGCTTGTGACAGGAGGTGCACTCAATCAGCGGGTCAACGAATTCTTTGACGTGACCGGAGGCCTCCCAAACTTTACGAGGCAGGATGACTGAAGAGTCCAGCCCGACAATGTCTTCACGAGAATTGACTATGGCCTGCCACCAGGCTCGTTTGATGTTCTCTTTGAGTTCAACACCAAGGGGTCCGTAGTCCCAGGCTGAACGGGTTCCACCGTATATTTCACCGGCTGGAAAGACAAAACCTCTGCGCTTGGCTAGAGATATAACTGAATCGAGGCGACTTGGGGCTGCCATTTATGCTCCCTTGGTTAGGCACCGTTGGCTTACGGTGTCTCGAACCTCTAGTTTACTTGCCCTTTGGCTTATCTACGGCTTTACCGAAGCGCCGATTGCGCTTGGTGTATTGGCTAATGGCTTCCCAAAGGGATTCCCGATTGAAATCTGGCCACAGCACATCCATGAAGACAAATTCGGCATAAGCCGACTGCCAGAGTAGGAAGTTGCTGATGCGCTGTTCGCCGCTTGATCGAATAAACAGGTCAACATCAGGTAAGTCTTTAGTCAAGAGATAACGCTGAATGGTCTTCTCGGTAATCTTGCCCTTTAGTTTGCCCGAAGCCTGATCATCCACCAACTGCTGAGCAACATCCACCAGTTCAGTTCTAGAGCCATAATTCACACACATCGTAAAGACCAACCCGGTGTTCTTCCTGGTCAGTTTCTCGGCTGCAATCAGCTGGTCGATGACACTTGGCCAGAGTTTTGGCCTTCTCCCCACCCAGCGGATCTTCACGTTCCAATCATTCAACTGGTCACGCCGACGAATCAGCACTTCCCTGTTGTAGTTCATCAGGAACTTAACTTCATCCGGGGAACGATTCCAGTTCTCAGTAGAGAAAGCGAAAACAGTTAGATACTTAACCCCGGCAGCAATCGCCCCTTCGATAACATCCATCAGAGCAGCTTCGCCAGCGCGGTGGCCTTCAACCCTGGTCAAACCTCTTTGATTCGCCCAACGACCGTTACCATCCATCACGATAGCTACGTGGCTTGGCACGTTTTCAGAGAATTTAGGCTTTTTCACGCTCGCTCCAGATGACTAATCGACTTCAAACCTTTATCAATATGCCACTGGGTATAGGCGGTAACCACTCCGGTGGCAGCATTCTTGGAATCCACGTGCGCTTGATCAACAATTTCCCACTCACCAGCTAGCAGTGCTCCAAGTAGCTTCGTAGTTTCCCTACCGATGATGGCAGCACCCGGGGATAAACAGCGGTCGCATACCACACCACCGGTCTGGATATAGAAGGCATTGTGTGGACCGGGTTCTTGGCAACCGGTGCATTCAACAAAGTTAGGAGCCCAGCCTGCGATTGCCAGTGCTCGAAGTAAATAGCTATTGAGGATTTGTTTAGGTTCATGCTCTTTTTTTGCTAAAGAGCGCAAAGCTCCAACTAGAAGCAAATACTGGCTGGTTGCTGGCTCATCATCAGTTAATTTGAGAGCGGTCTCACAAATCACATTGGCAACCGTGAAGGATTCATACTCGTCGCTGATAATTCCACCGTACGCTCCGATGATTTCAACCTGTGTGACGGTGTCTAGGTTTTTACCCTCGTAGCACTGAACATCGATAGCCATAAAGGGTTCTAATCTTGCCCCAAGCTTCGAAGCAGTTCTTCTAACCCCTTTTGCAACTGCTCTAACCTGACCGTGGTATCTGGTCAGCATAGTGACGATGCGATCGGCTTCACCCAGTTTGTGGGTGCGCAGCACGACGGCTTCATCACGGTAAGTAGGCATGTATCAAGTATCCCCGCAACCCTGCCTAAACCCTGCTAACTAAAGGCCCAGCCTGCCTAATTGCTTTGGATCTTGCTGCCAGGCCGGGGCCACTTTCACATGGATCCGAAGCATCACCCGACTACCGACAAGAGCTTCAATTTCTTTACGAGCTTGGCTGCCAATTTCCTTCAGTCTGGCTCCGCCCTTCCCGATAACTATCGGTTTCTGGCTATCTCGTTCAACCCAAAGGTTGGCGTGAATGTCATAGACATCCGAGCCTTCGCGCTTACCGTGCTCCTCGATGGTTACGGCAAGCGAGTGTGGCAATTCATCCCTAGAGCCCTCAAGGGCAGCTTCTCGTATTAGTTCAGCGATACGTGATTCAACAGTCTCCTCAGTGGCTTGATCAACTGGATAGAGAGCCTGAGACTGTGGCAGTAAATCGCCTAAGACCTGCTTTAGAACTTCTAACTGTTCCCCGGTTACGGCACTGACCGGGATAATTGCTTCCCAGTTTCGTAAGGCATCTACTGCGATCAACTGGGCAGCTAGTGCTTCTTTGGAAACCTTCTCACACTTAGTCACCAGAGCAACTAACTTGGCTCGCGGGTAGCGATCTAAGGCAGTGTTGATGTAGGCATCGCCTGGTCCTAATTTTTCATCTGCTGGAATACAAAAACCGATAACGTCAACCTCACCCAAAGTGTTTTCAACAACGTCGTTTAGACGCTGACCCAGTAGTGTCCTAGGTCGGTGAATTCCAGGGGTGTCAACAATTATCAGTTGAGCCGATTCAGTATTACAGATACCTCTAATTGCTTTTCTCGTGGTCTGCGGTTTTGATGATGTGATAGCAATCTTTTCCCCGACCAGTGCATTGGTTAGTGTTGATTTTCCCACGTTGGGTCGGCCAACAAAAGTTATAAACCCGGCTTTGAACTGGCTCACTCCGGATCAACTTCCAGTGCTTCGCGAGCCGCAATAAGTTCTTCACTCATCCTGACCAGCACCGTGACAACTCGTTTACGTCGACCTTCAACTCGATCAACCTTGATAATCAAACCAGAAAATTCAATCTGGTCATTGCGTGCCGGCAATCTGCCTAGCTCTTTGGCCAGCAGACCGCCAACGCTGTCAACATCTTCATCTTCAAGTTCTAGTTCAAAGTGTTCGCCAAGGTCAAAAAGTGAGAACCTGGTGCTGACACGAATCCAACCGTCTTCTAATTGCAGGACCTCTGGGTTATCACTGTCATATTCGTCGGTGATGTTACCGACAATCTCTTCAATCACATCTTCCATGGTCAGCATTCCCGCAACGCCACCGTATTCGTCAACAATCATGGCGATGTGGATGGCCGATTGCTGCATTTGCTGCAACAGGTCATCAACTGGAAGGCTCTCTGGGATGAAGGTTGCATCCCTGGCTATCTCCATTGCCTTGATGCTGGCTGCCTTCTCAGGGTTCTCATGGATTAGGCGAGCTACGTCCTTGATATAGAGCACGCCTTTGATGTCGTCAAGGTTCTTCCCAATCACCGGCAATCTGGAGTAACCGTATCTAAAGAACACGGTCATGCTGGAAGCTAAAGACTCTTCGGCAGGAATTGTAACCATGTCAATTCTTGGCACCATAATCTCGCGAGCAATAGTTTCACCAAGTTCTTCAACCGATTCAATTAATTCCTGCTCATACTCTTCGGTTGACTCAACCGGCAGAGACAGTGGGGTGAAGAAAAGGTTGATTGATCTGATCAGTGGCGAGAGAACTCGAACCAGTCGAGTTGCAAAGGCCGTCTTACCGATGCTCTTGGCGAGTAACTGCATTACCAGAACCAACCCAAGGACAAACAGCAGGCTGAGTAGAACTACCCACCAGATACCGAAGTTGAAGTTCACAAAAACTAAACTCAGCAAAACTGCATAGACGGCAACCACCACGAGTTTGCTAAAAGCTAGACCTTCAGTTGGTCGGTCATCTTCGTCATTGAGCCGGATGACCGCCTCGGCCAAGGCCAGAACTATTGCCAGAAAGCCAAGAAGAACTGCCAGCGCTAACCCTAGATAAATCATCAGGCTCTAGCCTCCTGAAAAGAACTAACTATTTCCTCCTGAAGAGCAAACATTTCCTTTTCATCTTCTAAGTCAACATGGTCGTAGCCAAGTAGGTGCAGGATTGAGTGAGCCACGAGAATCAACATTTCACGCAGTTCAGTGTTGTTATGAGAGGCTGCCTGCTTCATTGCTACCTGTGGGCAGAGAACAATCATGCCCAAGTGACCAGCTGGGGTTAGTGCGTTTGGCTTACCCGGTCTGAGCCCATCGATCGGTTGGCTGAGGACATCGGTTGCTCCACTCTCCTGCATCCAATCCAGGTGATATTCCTCCATGACTTCCTCATTCACCAGCAGTATTTCAATATCGGCCTTTGGATCTATGTGCATCTTGGCTAAAGCGAAATCTGCTAACTCAAGAATCTGCTCTAGCGGAGCAGTAATCCCAGACTCGTTTTCAATTTCTACGCTCATCGCTTCTTAGCTGCCAGTTTCTGTTCAAACTTGGAATAAGCGTCAACAATTCGAGCTACCAGTGCGTGTCTAACCACATCGGATGAGTCTAGATAGCAGAACTTTAGATCGTCTACTTTAGGCAGAATCTGGCTGGCAACATTCAGCCCTGACTTGCCGGTGGGCAGATCTATCTGGGTAACATCTCCGGTGACTACCATCTTTGAGTTAAAGCCGAGTCTGGTAAGAAACATCTTCATCTGTTCCGGGGTGGTGTTCTGCGCTTCATCCAAGATGATGAATGAGTCGTTCAAAGTTCTTCCGCGCATATAGGCAAGTGGGGCAACCTCGATAGTTCCACTGCTCATCAACTTAGGTATGGCATCCGGATCTAACATCTCGTGCAGCGCATCAAATAGCGGTCTGAGGTAAGGATCAATCTTGTCGGTTAGGGTTCCCGGTAGGAAGCCTAGACGCTCACCAGCTTCAACTGCAGGTCTAGTCAAAATTATGCGACTGACTTCTTTACGCTGCAGTGCTTGAACCGCCTTAGCCATGGCCAGGTAGGTCTTACCGGTTCCAGCCGG
>JAURJV010000077.1 GCA_030832065.1 Rhodoluna sp.
GCAAGCTTGGCTACTGCCTCATAAACCTCATCGGTGTATGGGGCGAACAGTGGATACTCAGCGGTTGGCTTAGCTGCATCGGCGGCTAGCTGCTGCTGTGCTTTAACCAACTGGGCGATGAAAGGCTTAGCTGCTTCAAGACCCTGGGCTACGATTTCCTCGCTAGGAGCAGTCGCACCTTCGTTCTTGATTAGGTTCCATGAACCTTCAGTAGCTTCAGCTTCAACCATCATGATGGCTACGTCTTCCTTGCCACCTTCGCTTACGATACGACCGGCAACAACCATGTCGAATACCGCACGCTCTAGCTGTGAGTGCTTAGGGAAAGCAACCCACTGACCGTCGATAAGTGCTACACGAACACCACCGATAGGGCCAGAGAATGGAAGACCTGCCAACTGAGTTGACATCGATGCAGCGTTGATCGCTACAACGTCATAAAGCTCGTCTGGGTGAATAGCGAAAACGGTTACAACAACCTGAATTTCGTTACGCAGACCATCTGGGAAAGATGGACGCAGTGGGCGGTCGATTAGACGACAGGCCAAGATTGAGTCAGTCGATGGGCGACCTTCTCTTCTGAAGAAGCTGCCTGGGATTTTTCCAGCCGCATACATCTTCTCTTCAACATCGATAGTCAAAGGGAAAAAGTCGAACTGATCCTTAGGGGTTTTGCTTGCAGTTGTTGCTGAGAACAACATGGTTTCTTCATCAATGTAGACAGCTGCCGCACCCTGTGCTTGCTGAGCCAATCTACCGGTTTCGAAACGAATAACTCTTTTACCGTGTTTTCCGTTGTCGATTGTTACTTCTGTTGCTTTGATTTCTGGACCTTCCATGGTCCCTCCTCTTTTTCTTCATAAAAGTTCCCAATCAAATTGAATTGAGTCACTTGAGCACGGCAGAATAAAGCCCATATTTGTTTGAGGTATGCCCTGGCCAACAGTAATAAAACTTGGGTAACTAGCCCCAAGGTCCACCACCGATGACCAGCAAAACCTGCCGTATGGCTCAGTAACAAGGATAACAGAGGGGTATGTCAAATACCTAGAGGCAAAATAGCCCTAGATAGTAGGGTTTTCAGGCAAAACATACTTGTTGCCCTGTTCAGCAGTCTTAGAAGGCTGCAGACAGAAAACAATGCTGACAAGTATGTTCAAAATTGCAGCAATCAGACCGCTGATGAGCGCCATGAAAAAGACAACTGAGCCAGTTGGATCTGCAAACCATTGCTCGATGGTGTCATCAGTTATCTGACTTGGGTCTGTCATCAGTGCGTTGATCAATCCTGAAGTAAACAAGTAGACCAGAAGTCCAATGATTAGAATCACAAAGACCAACCCAGAGACCAGTGATCCCCAAAACCAGAGCGGACTGCGTCCTGCATCGCGAAGTCTTCTATACAGAACCGATAATGAAGGAAGTAACAGAGCCAGCGACACAGCAGTAGAAATTATTCCGGAGTCATCAAAGTTGTCAATAAAGCTGAGCAATATGTTGACGAGGAAAATAAAGAGAACAAAGTACCAGTACTCTGCCTTTCCCGCTACACCTTTGAAGTTCGCGTAGTTGGTAAAACCAGCCTTGATTGCTCCGACAAAATCCATTTCAATCCCCTCTTAAATCTCTAGTACTTCAAGAATACATTTGTTAAGAAGAAAACCGCCTCATCACTGAGGCGGTTTCTTAACCTTTAACAAGGGAACTTAGCGACGCAAACCTAGCTTTTCAATTAGGGTACGGTAGCGGTTGATGTCAACGTTCTGAAGGTAACCCAACAAACGACGACGCTGACCAACCAAAAGAAGCAAACCACGACGTGAGTGGTGGTCGTGCTTGTGGTCCTTCAGGTGCTCGGTTAGGTCCTTAATGCGCTCGGTTAGAACAGCGACCTGAACCTCCGGAGAACCAGTGTCACCAGGGTGAGTTGCGTAAGTGTTGATAATTTCAGTTTTCTTTTTAGCGTCCAGTGCCATTTTTAGTCCTTTCGAGGCTCGCTGCGCGGCGCAATAAACCTAATGTTTAGAGCTCTGTGGATCCGCGGCCGATTCACGGCAACCTTGTAATACTAGCGGATTGAGCAAGGCTTGCGCTAGCCCAGAACCTCTCGGATTTTCTGCAGATCCTGATTTATGGCTTCTACCAATTCTTCAACCCCACTGAACTTGGCTGCTGGCCGGATGAACTCGACATATTCGCAGGTGATCACTTTTCCGTATAAATCCAATCCCCTGACATCAAGAATATGAGCTTCCAACAACCTCGGCACTGCTGTAAATGTTTCATTGATCCCTACCGATAGGGCTGTCATGTAACGTTCACCGTCAACATGAAGCCAACCAGCATAGACAGCATCCCTTGGTAGCAGGCCTTCGGCATCTCTGGACATGTTTGCGGTTGGGAATCCTATTTCGCGACCAATCTTGAGACCGTGCTCAACGACGCCAACTGTGGAGTGAAGCCTTCCCAGAAGCTTTGAGGCAGCGACCACCTCACCTTCTAATAGCAGTTCCCTAATCCAGCTGGTCGAAACGGTTTTTCCGTTTACGTCAAAGCTTGGGATAACCCGAACCTTGAATCCGTGCCTCTCCCCGAGTTCCTTGAGCAAGGCGATGTCCCCTTTAGCTCCAGCCCCAAATTTGAATCCTTCGCCAACAATCACGACTTTGGCTCCCAGCGCCTCGATTAGTACTTTGGCAACAAATTCTTCAGCCGACAAATTAGCTAAACCATCGTCAAAAGCTAGGTTTAGCACCAGTTCGATGCCAAACTGCTCCAAAAGTTCACGTTTTTGCATTGGCCCAATAAGTGCCGGGGGGACATCGGAACTATTTAGTGTGTTAGCCGGGTGACGATCAAATGTAACAACTGCTGGAACAAGCATGTGTTCTTCTGCAATGTCGATAGTTTCGCTGATCAACTGCTGATGGCCAAGATGAATGCCATCAAACTTTCCAATTGTTACCGCTGTTGGTTTCATTGAAGCCGGAATGGTCCGAATCGAATCTACGCTAAGCATTTCTTGACCTACCTAACCACCAGAGTCCAAATATTGGAAGAAGAAGAGGAATGAATCCATAGCCCATTCCAAAGTTTGACCAAACACTCGGGTGGGCAAATAACTCTGGGCTAAGAATACTCAAGAACCCTATGAGTGCAACACCAAAAAGCTCGAAATACAAAGTTGTCTTAGCCAATTTGTAGCGTTTGGTCACCAGGGCATATGTGGCAAGAATGTAGACAATGCCTGAAATTAGGCTCAGTGAATAAGCCAGTGGTGCTTCACTAAATTTCCTGATCAGTTGATAAAGTGCTCGAACTGTGGCTGACAAGGAAAAAATGGCGTATACGGCTATAACTAGAGATCCGACTCCCCGGTTTGAGCTTTGACGTTGCATAACGTCTAGCCTAATCGGCTATTCGGTTGCTGTCGGTGTTGGGGTTGGCAGCCCTGCGCTAACTTTTAGAAGAGCCGCGATTCTCAAAAACTCTGGAATCGGCGCATAGTTGGAAGCCGCTAAAGCTCCTTGAGAATCTAGTCTCAGTAAGAATCTAGAAACAGCTCTCGGCACCAAATCCCCCGGGTCGCAAACATTCAAATTGACCGGGTAGATAGCCTGATAAGGAACCGGCGCGATATCTGACCCCTCTGGTGGAGTAGGTACTTTGCTCTTATCCAAAGTCACAGTGATTGCCGCCTCAGTAGTTTTCATTACCCACTGTGTGCTGGCGGACTGCATTCCGGATACATCTGGAGTTGCGAAAATTGGGAAGTCATCGGCATCCTGGCCAAGGTATATGCTCGCTGGGTATAGTCCAAGATAAACAGCGTAGCTATTTGGCACCAAAGCTACTTGACCCTCTTCGAGAAGGGAGTACTGGTCGATAGTTGTCTCGGAACTTGCCTCAAAAACTTTATTGTTTACCTTGATGCCCTGATCTTCCAAGTAGGAGGTCATAGCCTTCAGTGCTAGAGCATCTGCAGCAGGAACTATCGTAAGCGGATAGTCCGGCATGTCATAACCAGGGTTGTCCTTGGCTAACTGCTTCCAGTTTGTGATACTTCCGTCCATGATTCCGGCAATACTCTTTGGTGAAACGCTCAAAGAGTTGACTTCAGATTCCATGTAAATAAGAACTGCTGCGTCAACTGCAAATGGAACTGATACCGCAGGTTCACACTCTGAATCTGCAGCTGAGATTTCAAGCTCTGGATTGTCTGCTTGCAAAACTGCGGTTGCAGTCATAGCTGGCTCAGGATCGAAGCAAGCGTAACTAAGCGAGTCAGTCCACCCCCACATCAAGTCAGCCATAGCATCGGGAGCTGAAACATTGGCGTTACCCTCAACACAGGTGTAGGTCTGCTCAGCAAGGGCTGCAGCAACCTCAGGTGGCATCGGTGGATCGCAAGCTGTCAATGTAATTGCAGCAGTGCCCAGAATAAGACCAGCCAAAATAGCCTTACTTTTCTTCATCCACCTTTTCCCTTCGAACATGAAGGTAGCGGTGCAGTTTCCTGCACCGCTACCAACAGTAATTTACTGATTAGCCAATTGTCTTGATTTGGTTCAAAACAGCTGTCTTTAGTGAGCTACCAATTGGAACGTAACCAAGGGTTGCAGCCTTAGCTGGAACACAGGTCTTGATCATGTAGTTGAACCAGTCCTGAACAGCAAGCTTGGTCGCGTTGGTGCTCTTTGCTGGGTAGCTTGCGTTACGTGGTGCTAGACCGTAGGTAACAATTGAAAGCTGGTAAGCCCCTGGTACAACCTTGGTGAAGTCAATGTTCAAGGTTCCGTTAGTTGCATCGGTTCCACCGGTGATTGGTGTCTGAGCGTTGATGAAACGGCCAGCAGCCGAAGCGGTAGGCGCTACGAATGTTCCAGCAGCATTCTTCAACTTGGCAATACCTACGTCAGCTGTGATCGCATCTGAAAGGTCAAAGTAGCCGAAAGCGTTTGAGTTATCTTCAACATAAGCAGCTAGTAACTGCGAGTTAGCGAATGAGGTTGCGTTTGATGAGAATGAACCCGAACCACCTGCAGCAGCAACCATGTCGTTGCTACCCTTGACCCAGCCACCTACTGTTTGATTCAAGTAGTTAGTTAGGTTGGAGTTGGTTCCAGAACCAGATGCACGGTAGGCAACCTTAATGCCCTTCTTAGGAAGTTTGATCTTGGTGTTTAGGGCTTTGATCTGAGCGTCGTCCCAGCGAGTGATTGTTCCCTTTAGGATTCCAGAAATAATTTGCGGAGTTAGGTTTAGACCGTCGCCAACACCAACTGCTGAGTAAACAAAAGCAACAGGGCCACCGAATAGTGGAATTGTTACGTAAGAGCTGCTAGGGAAACCTGAAGTGTATGCAGCGTCAGTCGCACCCCACTGGATGTTTCCTGCAGCAAACTCAGTGCGTCCTGTGCCAGATCCGGTGGAAGTGTAAGTCACATTGTTGTTGGTATAAGCAGCGGCACATGCTTGAAGCATGCCGTTTGCGAATGATGAGCCCTTGCCTGATATTGAGACACCAGCGGCTTGAGCCGGGGTTGAAGCTAGTAGACCTGCAACGACTGCAGCAGCTGCAGCGATGGTCGTTAGTTTGCTACGCATTTTTCTCCTTGTTTGGTTATCGATTTGTTCGATGTGCTCAGTATTGGATTTCTAAGGAAACTAAAGGTCATAATTGGTTATCCGATAGGCAAATGTCAGGTTAACTTTTGGTGTTAACCAAAGTGCCCATTCACGTAATCATTGGTTCTTGGGTCAATTGGACCATTGAAAATCTGCTCTGTAGAGCCGAATTCAACCACCCCGCCAGGGGTGTTTTCATCGGCCAGGAAGAAGGCGGTTTGATCTGAGACACGCTGAGCCTGCTGCATGTTGTGAGTAACAATAACGATTGCCATAGTCTCGCTCAGTTCAGAGATGGTTTCTTCGATGCGGCGAGTTGAACCTGGATCTAGAGCCGAACATGGCTCATCCATTAGCAATACCTCAGGATTCATAGCGAGCGACCTTGCTATGCATAGACGCTGTTGCTGACCACCTGAGAGTGAGATGGCTTGATCGCCGAGTCGGTCTTTTACCTCATTCCAGATAGAAGCCCTGCGGAGTGATGTTTCGACAAGCTCTTCGGCATTTTCAATTTTCCTACCGCTTAGTTTTAGACCACTCAAAATATTGTCTCGAATAGACATAGTTGGGAATGGGTTTGGTTTCTGGAAGACCATGCCAACCTTGATTCGCACGCTAACAGCATCCATGCCATCAGCGTAAATGTCCTCACCATTTAGATAGACAGAACCGGCTAAACCTGCACCAGGAATCAGTTCGTGCATTCGGTTTAGAGTCCTCAAGAAAGTTGACTTACCGCAACCGCTGGGCCCAATCAGCGCAGTTACTTTGTTGGCAGGAAATACTAGATTGACATTTTCAAGTACTTGACGCTCGCCGAACCAAACACTGATGTTTTCGGCTGAGAGAGTTGATGTCGTCTTAACTAGGTTCATTTGGTGGCCTTACTTTTCTTAGACTTGGACTTCCCTAAAATACGGGCTAATGCAAAGAGGATTCCGACAACCATAAGCAGCACGAGGGCAGCTCCCCAAGCTCTTGCCTGGCTAGTTTGGTAGGAAGAAGCCAAATAGTTGTAGATATAAGTGGGAAGAGTTGTCATTCCACCATCGAATGGGTTGAGATTAGTTCCACTCGAAGGATTCATTGTAAGAATCAATGGCGCAGTTTCACCAACAACGCGGGCTAATCCAAGAAGCAGAGCAGTCAACAACCCAGACTTTGCTGCTGGCAAAATAACTTGGAAAAAGGCTCGGTAATTTGGTGCACCAAGAGCTAGTGCTGCATATCTAAGATCGACTGGAACTAGTCGTAAAGCCTCTTCAGCTACTCGAGCAACGGTAGGAAGCATAAGCGGGAAGAGTGCTAGAGATCCAGTAATTCCAGAACGACCCATCTGCGTTGCCTCAATGATGGAGAGTATGAACAAACCTGAAACCACCGATGGTAAACCCGAGAGTGCTTGGGTAAATGTTCTAACCAGGTTTCTAGTCTTTGACTGGCTCTGAGTCAGGTAGATCGCCATGGCAACACCCAGTGGAACTGCAGCCAAGGTCGTAAGCAAGACAACGATTAGAGTACCGAGAATCGCATGCCCGACTCCCCCGTAATCAAGTGAGGTGGTAGGCGAAACATAAACGTTGTTTTGACCTATGAACTGAAAAGAAATTGCCTTAGCTCCCTCAGTAATTACTGAATAGAGCACGGATAGTAGAAGGATCAAGACAAATGTTGAGAAGAAAATTGTCAACACCACCAAAATGGCATCACCAATTCCTCTTCTACCGAAAGCCCGGTACCCTACAAAACTGGACACTATTAGCTGTAGGGGAACGAATAAGGTAATAAAACTCATGGTTAGGTCAAGCCCGGCAAGAAGCGCTAGGAGCATGACCAGAGGTAATGGAATCACTGAAGCCAAAACGATCTGAATTGATGTCGAAATATTGGCTCTACGCCAAGGTTGCCGTGCTCGAATCGAAGAATTACTCACTGATTCTTCCTCCAAGGCTGGGCACGGTTCACAATAACGTTGGCTATGTAGTTAACAATCAAAGTTAAGATGAACAGCACCAAGCCGGCTGCCATCAGACCCTGTTTCTCCAGCGGGCTTGCCTCACCGAATCGGGCGAGAATCCAAGAGGCAACTGCCCCACCGTGCGGTTCAACCAGGTTCATCCAGTTGATTTCCATTGAAAGATTCAAGACGTAGAAGATTGCTACAGTTTCACCAACTGCTCTACCCAAACCAAGTAGCACTCCACCGACTACACCTGAGGAAGCTGTCGGCATTATTACTCTTCGGAATGTTGAAAGTCGCGAACCACCAAGAGCGAGTGCTCCGTTAATTAGGTCTCTGTCTAACTGGCTGAAGATTTCTCTGGTCACTGATGTGATGATCGGGACTATCATCACTGCGACAATCCAACCAGCGATGAACGGTGAACGCATAAAGCCATTTTCAGGATCAGTAACTTGGAACAACGGGATGAAGCCAAGATACTTATTTAGGATTTCAGCCCAACCAGCCGCAATCGGAGTAAAGACCAGAAGACCCCAAAGGCCAAGCACAACCGAAGGTAGAGCAGCCAATAAATCAATTAAAGTAGTCGCAACACTTGCCCATCGCTTAGGCAGCATGAAAACAATTAGGTAGGCCATGGAAATAGCCATCGGCGTGGCAATCAAAATTCCTAATACCGCGATTAGAAGAGAACCCCAAAGCATTGGGCCAAGTTGTAAAACCATGGGGTCAGAATCTGGATCCCAGGTAGATCCCAAGACGAAGTTAACTCCCTGAGACTGGAGCACAGGCCATGCTTGGAAAAGTAGGAAGCCTAAAACTAGAGCTACCAAGACGAAAGCGAAGTGAGCTGCTGCCGATGTTGTTCGGAAAAACCATTTGTCACCACGGCTGAGCGGGCCGGCCGATAACTTTCGGCGCTGGGGTTTTGTCTGGGATTGGCTCACGGGCCTAATCTTGCTGTTCTTTAGTTAATCCAAGTTGGAAATTTGGTTAACGGCAGATTAACAACTAGAACTGCAGAACGTTACCTGACCAGATTTGCCACATCCGAACGGCCATAACAGCCACCGTAAGGCAAGCTAGGCCAATAACCATGGTGGACCATTTAGTCCGCTCAAACACAGCCCAGATTACTGCCCCTACTGGGACAAGCAGGGCCGTAATGATATAGCCGAAGAACTCGATGGTATCCCCTTGAGCCGAAGCTCCGGCCGAAACCAAGACAATTGACCAGCCCAGCTGAATAAGTAGCATTAGCTCGGTCAAAAAGGCAGAGCCAACCGACCACCAGGATGGTTCACGTTTCAAAATCGCTAACCCGAGGCTAAACAACCCTGAGCCAACACTGACTGTCAAAAGAAGTTGATAACCAAACTCAGTCATCGTTCACCTCATTGAAAACTACCAGCGACTTAATCTTTGAACCTTCGACAGGTTCAGCTATCGCAATAAGCTCTCTTGAGAAGGTTAATGCTGTGACTTCAGCAATTGATCCATTGATTCGCTTGCCATGTCTAATCTCAACTACCTGCCGGCTTTCAAGTTCAAACGAAGGAAGCACCTCCTTTGCTGCCTCCACAAGCCCGATGGTGCTTTCTTGGTTTAGATCTTCTAGAGAACTTGCTTTTTCAGTCAGGAAATTTCCAACTCTGGTTCTGCGTAACTTAGTCAAGTGGCCGCCAACTCCAAGCGCTTGACCGATATCTCTAGCCAGCGCTCTGATGTAAGTGCCCGAAGAGCAGTCGATTACAACATCTAGCTCAATGGAATCTGTGCTTCTGCGAATAGCTCCGATTAGTTCGAAACGGCTTACAGTTACTTCTCGAGCCTTCAACTCAACAGCTTCTCCGGCTCTGACCAGGTCATAGGCTCTAACACCAGAAACTTTGATTGCTGAAACTGAAGATGGAATTTGCGAGATTGATCCGGTTAGTTTCGAAATCGCCGCCATGATCTCGCCGTCGGTGACTGCCGCTAGCAGCTTTGGATCGGCAGTGGAGATCACATCACCTTCAGCATCATCGGTATGAGTTGCGGCACCCAGCCTGATGGTAGCCTCGTAAGTTTTATCCTGTCCGACAATAAAGGTCAGCAACTTAGTCCCTGACTCTACGCCCAGGACAAGTAAGCCGGTTGCCATTGGATCTAAAGTGCCAGCGTGGCCTACTTTTCTGGTACCAAGTATTTTTCTTGCCTTCGCGACAACGTCGTGACTGGTAAACCCGGCTGGTTTATCAACCAGCAACAAACCAGACTTAGCCACGAAACTACTCGTCTTCGCTCTGCTTTGGTTCTTTGTATGGATTCTCCCCAGCCGCAAACTTTGCTTCCTTAGCCAATCGAGCAGTCTCTTCATCTCTTGCTCTTGCTTGGGCTAGCAAGTCGTTCATATGCGCTGCAGTTTCAGGAACCTCATCGGTTAGAAACTCAATAGTCGGTGTGACTCGGATGCCCAACTGGTGGCCTATCTCGCCTCTGATCCGTCCCCGAAAACGCTCGATGATTTCAGCCGTCTTCTTGGACTGCGCCTCATCGCCTAGGACAGTGTAAAAGATCTTTGCACTAGCCAAATCTGGGTTCACCCGGACATCGGTAATAGTTACGAAACCTAAATCAGGATCTTTGACAACTTTCTCCAATGATTCCGCTGCCAACACCTTTATTCGTTCCGCTAGCCTTCTTGCTCTAGCTGCGTCAACCATTAGACCCTCGGCTTCTCACGCATTTCGAATGTTTCGATGATGTCACCGATTTGAATCTCGTTGAAGTCAGACAATCCGATACCACACTCGAAGTCAGTCTTGACCTCATTGGCATCATCCTTGAACCGCTTCAATGAATCAATTCTCAAGTTATCTGCTAGCACCACGCCGTCACGAGAGATTCTCGCCATAGAGTTGCGCTTTATTGAACCTGATCGAACAATCGAACCAGCGATAGTGCCGACCTTAGAGGACTTGAAAATCTCGCGAACTTCAGCAGTTCCAAGTTGAGCTTCTTCATACTCAGGCTTGAGCATTCCCTTTAGAGATTTCTCAATGTCTTCAAGGGCTGCATAAATAACTGAGTAGAAACGGATGTCAACGCCTTCACGGTCTGCTCGTTCCTTAGCCTTGTTATCTGGCCGAACGTTGAATCCGATGATGATTGCGTTGTCTACTGTTGCCAGGTTGACGTCGCTTTCGGTAATAGCTCCAACACCACGGTGAATAATACGAAGCTGAACAGAGTCATCGACCTCGATCTTGAGTAATGAGTCTTCGATAGCTTCAACAGCACCAGAAACGTCACCCTTAATAACCAGGTTGAGTGAAGAAACTTTTCCATCTTCCAGTGCCTTAGTAAAGTCTTCAAGGCTGACTCGCTTGCGAGTTTTAGCCAGAAGAGCGTTACGGTCGGCAGCTTCACGCTTCTCGGCAATCTGTCGTGCTTGACGCTCATCTTCGGTAACCACAAATGTGTCACCGGCTCGAGGAACTGATTGGAGCCCAAGAACCTGAACCGGTCTTGATGGTCCAGCCTCCTCAACTACTCCACCGTTCTCGTCAAACATCGCACGAACACGACCGTGAGCAGCACCAGCGACAATCGAGTCACCAACACGAAGAGTTCCAGCCTCAATCAAGACGGTTGCAACAGCACCGCGACCCTTGTCCAAGTTAGCTTCAATTGCTACACCTCTAGCATCGCGGTGAGGGTTGGCACGCAGATCCAATGCAGCGTCAGCAGTAAGCAAAACTGCGTCTAGCAATTCCTGGATACCGATTCCGGTAAGCGCTGAAACATCGACGAACATTACATCGCCACCATATTCTTCAGCAACAAGGTTGAACTCGGTTAACTGCTGGCGAATCTTGGCAGGGTTAGCGCCTTCCTTATCGACCTTGTTTACCGCTACCACGATTGGAACTCCAGCAGACTGGGCATGGTTTAGCGCTTCAACTGTCTGGGGCATAACTCCGTCGTCAGCAGCAACTACAAGGATTGCGATGTCAGTTACTTGCGCACCACGAGCACGCATGGCAGTAAACGCCTCGTGACCTGGGGTATCAATAAAGGTAATCGCTCTGTCGAGGCCCTCGTGGGTGGTGTGAACTTGATAGGCACCGATGTGCTGGGTGATTCCACCGGCTTCACCAGCTTGAACGTTTGCGTTACGGATCTTGTCCAAAAGTCTGGTCTTACCGTGATCCACGTGACCCATAACCGTAACTACAGGAGCACGGAACTCAAGTTCGCTCTCGTCATCTTCGCTGTCGAGATCCAAACCGAATGAATCAAATAGTTCACGCTCCTCATCTTCGGGAGAAACTACTTCAATTTTGTAGCCAAGTTCAGCACCGAGGATCTGGAAAGTTTCCTCATCCAAAGAAGCGGTAGCGGTAGCCATTTGACCTAAGTGGAATAGCACGGTAATTAGCTGACCGGCATTTGCATCAATCTTGTCTGCGAAGTCTTGAATAGAAGCACCGCGTCGAAGTCGAATAATTGTATTGCCGTCGCCTCTTGGAACTACTGCTCCACCAAGGCTAGGTGCTGTTCTCTGTTCAAATTCTTCACGCTTCGCCCTCTTCGACTTACGTGCCTTTGACGCTGCTCTTGAGCCACCTTTACCGAAAGCTCCAGCAGTTGATCCGCCACGACCACGACCTCCAGCACCTGGTCTGCCAGACGGTGGAAAACCACCGGGTCCCGCAGGAATATTTACACCAGGTTTAGAACCTCCAGCTCCACCTGGACGCGAAGGTCCACCTGGTCGAGCTGGTCGTGACTGATCACCGGTGCGCGGAGCGCCACCGGCAGGTCTTGGTCCACCGGGACGAGAAGCTGTTTGACCTCTGCCCATACCCTGGTTACTGGCAAATGGATTGTTACCAGGTCTGGCCATCGGGCGAGGAATACCCATTCCCTGCGATGGAGCAAATGGGTTGTTACCTGGTCGTGGAATTCCCATCGGTGATGGAGATGCTGGAGACTTAGTCTCAGGTTTGTCCTCAACCTTTGGTTCTTCAGGCTTAACCTCTTCAACTGCAGGTTCTTCAGTCTTCTTGCTCGCCTTAGCTTTAGTTGCCTTAGGGGTTTCTTCTTTAGGCTTGGCGTCCGGATAGGCTGCCCTCAGTTTTGCCGCAACAGGTGGGGCAATAGTAGACGAGCCGCTCTTAACGTACTCGCCAAGTTCATTTAGTTTGGCCAAGGCTTCGGCTGTTTCAATGCCGAGCTCTTTGGCTATGTCATATACGCGTGGTGCCAATTGTTTCTCCTGACTGGTACCTGCCCAGTCAGGGCAGGCTTAGTGCTGTGAGGTACTCATTTCGAGGTACTCATTATTTGTCCAACATCTTTTCTGCCTGTTCTTTCAGTGTGGCTAGATTTTCAAGATTCATTCTGGCTCTGAACGACCTAGCAAACGATCCGCGGTCAACCGCAAGAGCGAAACAGCTAAGTTTCGGGTGAAGCCAAGAACCCCTTCCGGGCAAAATCTTCTCCTGATCGAAAGCCAGTTTTCCCTGGCTAAAAATAACTCGGATAAGTTCTGCTCGAAGTCCCGTTTGGCGACAGCCAACGCAGGTTCTAACAGCATTCATTCTAATGCCTGCTTCAGTCAAACCAATAGCCCTGAATCGAGTTAATTTACTCGTCCTCGTCCAAATCATCAGCCATTATGTCGATTTTTGCTCCAGTCAGCTTGCTGGCGAGTCTTGAATTTTGACCTTCTCGACCAATTGCCAGCGAAAGCTGGTACTCCGGGACCAAAACACGAACTTTGACTCTGGGCTTTCCGTCTGTAGCGTCTGGATCTTTCTCGTTCACAATAAAGGCGGCTGAAACTTTAGCCGGCGAGAGCGCATTAGCAACAAATTTTGAAATGTCGTCAGAGTAATCAACTATGTCAATTTTCTCTTCATTGAGTTCAGCCGTTACAGCTCTTACCCGCTTGCCTAACTCACCGATGCAAGCACCTTTAGCGTTTAATCCTGCGACAGAGGTTCTGACTGCTATTTTTGTTCGCTGACCTGCTTCTCTGGCAAGCGAAACAATTTCAACCTGTCCGCTAGCAATTTCTGGAACTTCTAGAGCAAACAATTTTCTTACCAAACTCGGGTGAGATCTTGAAACTCTAACCTGAACTTGCCCTCTGACATTCTTATTTACTTCCACCACATAAAAACGCATGCGCTTGCCGTGAGAGTAATCCTCACCAGGCACTTGTTCTTCCGGCGGCAATATTGCCTCGATGTCGCCAACTTTCACATAAACCATGTGTGGCTTAGGGCCTTGCTGAATTTCTCCAACAACGATGTCTTCGACCTTGTCGCGGAATTCACCGAATTGCCCCTCATCAACGATTCCTCTGAAACGTTGTGCGATAACAGATTTCGCAGCAGCGGCAGCGATTCGACCAAAGTTCTCTGGGGTTTTTTCAATTTCTGGAACATTCGAGCCATCCGGTAAAACCGTGATCAGTTTCCCTTTTTCATCGCGGTTATCAGTGTCTGGAACGAAAATTGATACTTTTCCAGTTTTCAGATCAATTGCAGCTCTCGCCGGATCATGATTTCCCATGCTCCGCTGATAAGCAGCGACGATCGCTGCTTCGATGATTTCAATTAATTCGGCAAACGGTATCTCTCGGTCTCGCTCTACAAGTCGCAGAGCACTCAGGTCAATATCCATGAGACGCCTCCTGGCCGCTAGTCAATTTTGCGAGCGGCTTAGACCTAAGACAGCTCGGCTACTGCCAAGTCTACCTTGATGGAGCGTCTATCGCCAGAGCGTCGGTCCCAAATGTCCACTTCCCCGTTGGCTAAGCCTTTCCCGACAATCAAAATCTTCGGGATTCCAAGTAATTCAGCATCACTGAACTTAACTCCAGGACTTACCTTCAAGCGATCGTCCAACAGAACTTGTTTCCCGCTAGCTACCAATTCACCAGCCAACTTCTCAGCGACGGCATAAACCTCATCCTCTTTACCAGCGGCAACAACATGTATGTCAGCTGGAGCAACGGCTTCTGGCCAAGCCAAACCTTTTTCATCATTGTTAGCTTCGGCGAGCACGGCAATTATTCTGGTTACTCCGATTCCGTAAGAACCCATAGTGACGGTAACCAATTTGCCATTCTCATCAAGAACTTTAAGATCTAAAGCCTCTGCATATTTCGTTCCCAATTGGAAGACATGGCCAATTTCGATTCCTCTAGCCAATTCCAAAGGCCCCGAACCGTCAGGCGCAGGGTCTCCAGCTTTGATTTCTGCCAGGTCCGCAATCCCGTCAGCGCTGAAATCCCGACCAAAGACCAAATCAAAGACGTGCTTGTCTTTTTGGTTGGCCCCAGCTACCCAGACAGAGCCTGTTACCACTCGAGGATCCACCAGGTAGCGAATCTTAGCCTCGGCTTTCTCACCCAGATACTGTTTTCCATCTCTAACAGGACCGATAAACCCCTTGAGTAGTTGTGGATTCTTAGCGAAGTCTTCATCTGTTGCTGTTTCGACTTCAAAACCGGCAAAGACGATTTCAGCACGTTTAGGTTCAAGTTCCCTATCACCTGGAATTGCAACTACGACCAATGATCGCTTTCGATTGACATCGGTGATAGCAAGAACGATATGTTTCAAAGTATTAGCTGGAGTAATTGGTATATCTAATTTTTGATTGGCGAATTCAACCACGGCTGAGATAGTTG
This sequence comes from Rhodoluna sp., assembly GCA_030832065.1. Lineage (GTDB taxonomy): Bacteria > Actinomycetota > Actinomycetes > Actinomycetales > Microbacteriaceae > Rhodoluna. Next base: position 15,285 of record JAURJV010000077.1, read on the forward strand.
TGGTTCCTGGGGTATCTTCAACATGCATTGGCTGCTTGCCGTCAAGGCTTTGCTCAGCCGGTGAGGAGATAGTTACAGCCTCCACGTTGGCCGCGTAACCACCAGATGACCTAACAAAAGTGTCCTCACCGATCGGTGATGGTGAAAGAAATTCCTCGCTGGCAGAGCCACCCATTGCACCAGCATCAGCTTTTACTATGACGTATTCCAAACCTAAACGAGTGAAGATTCTCTCGTAAGCTGCCCGCTGAGCAAGGTAGGACTTGACTAAACCTTCGCTATCGATATCGAACGAGTAAGCGTCTTTCATGACGAACTCACGACCGCGCAAGAGTCCAGCTCTTGGTCTGGCTTCGTCTCGATACTTATTCTGAATTTGATAGAGAGTTACAGGTAGGTCCTTGTAGCTTGAGTAAAGGTCCTTTACCAGAAGGGTGAACATCTCTTCGTGAGTAGGAGCAAGAAGATAATCCGCCTTTTTTCTGTCTTGAAGCCTGAATAGGTTGTCACCGTATTCAGTCCAACGACCGGTCACCTCAAATGGTTCTCTAGGCAACAATGCTGGAAAGAAAACTTCTTGTGCTCCGGCAGCGGCCATTTCCTCGCGAACTATCTGCTCGACTTTAGCTTTGACCGCCAAGCCCAGTGGCAACCAAGAGTAAACCCCGGGTGCAGCTCTGCGAATGTAGCCGGCACGCACCAGCAATTTGTGGCTGGTAACCTCTGCTTCAGCTGGATCTTCACGAAGGGTCCGAAGAAACAGGGAGCTCATTCTCAACAGCACGAGCTAGTCCTTCTTCGCTACTACAACTTCAGGTGAGCCAACCAAACCTGGGTCCATGTCTTTGGCTAGGCGGTTAGCTTCTTCAATAAGTGTTTGAACAATCTCGCTCTCCGGCACAGTCTTGATGACCTCGCCCTTCACAAAGATTTGACCCTTGCCGTTACCTGAAGCAACACCCAGGTCAGCCTCACGAGCTTCGCCAGGACCATTTACTACACAACCCATCACGGCAACACGAAGTGGGACGGTCATTTTTTCCAAACCTGCAGTGACATCCTCAGCGAGCTTGTAAACATCTACCTGTGCTCGACCACATGATGGACATGAAACAATCTCAAATTTTCTTGGACGCAGGTTGAGTGACTCAAGGATCTTTGAGCCCACTTTGATTTCTTCCACCGGTGGAGCAGAAAGCGAGACTCGGATGGTATCGCCGATACCTTTACTCAGCAGCGCCCCGAAAGCAACCGATGACTTAATCGTTCCTTGGAAAGCTGGCCCAGCTTCGGTTACACCAAGGTGAAGTGGCCAGTCTCCTCGTTCAGCAAGCATTTCATAAGCACGAACCATCACGACCGGATCGTTGTGTTTCACTGAGATCTTGAAATCATGGAAGTCATGTTCTTCAAAAAGTGATGCTTCCCAAACAGCAGATTCAACCAGCGCCTCCGCCGTTGCCTTGCCATACTTTTGGAGAAGTCTTGGGTCGAGCGAACCGGCATTCACTCCGATACGGATTGAAACGCCAGCGTCTTTGGCGGCCTTTGCAATGTCGCCAACCTTGTCATCAAATTGACGAATGTTACCTGGATTAACTCTCACAGCACCACAACCAGCCTCAATGGCTTGGAAAACATACTTAGGTTGGAAGTGAATGTCAGCGATTACAGGAATAGGTGACTTCTTTGCGATTATTCGCAATACATCAGCGTCATCTTGACTTGGGCAGGCGACTCGAACAATGTCACAGCCGGTAGCAGTTAGCTCGGCAATTTGTTGCAGGGTCGCATTGATGTCAGTAGTTGGAGTGGTGGTCATGGACTGCACTGAGATCGGAGCATCGCCACCGACTGGAACCTTGCCCACCATTATCTGACGTGACTTACGTCTAGGTGTAAGAACTTCAGGAGTTTGCTTACCTAGGTTTATTGCTGGCACCTTGCACCGTTACTTTCTGCAGATTACTTGTTATCAAGTCTAAACGGCAAAGGCTAAGACTAGAACTGCATAGGGTTTAGGATGTCGCGCAACATCAAAATAATGGTCAAGAGAATCAATAGCGAAGCTACAAAGTAAGCCACTGGCATCATTTGAGCCGTGTCGACAGGTTTGGTAAGTGTCTTTCCTCTGGCTCTCCAAATTCCACGCTTCAAACTCTCATAGATCGCCCCGGCTATGTGCCCACCGTCTAGCGGAACCAATGGAACCATGTTGAACACAAAGAGTGCAACGTTAAGACTGAGTAGCAGTGACAGCTGGCTAAGTACCTTGTCTTCCAGCGAAATCTCTGAACTTGACGCCAAATCTCCAGAGAACTGCCCTAGACCGATGATCGAAATCGCACCTTGGCTGTCTCTAGGAGATCCGGGTGCAATCTGGGTAACTGCCTCAACAGCTTGAATGGGGAGTTGCACAATCATCTCAGCCGTACCGGCGAGCATGATGCCTAGATTTGCCATGGCTTGCACAGGTGTCTGCTGGAACCTAGCTGTCTCCAAATAGAGTCCCAGATATCCTCGGCTTGAACCCTGTATGACGAGTTCAGCTGGAGTGATGCTCAGGTTCAGCGTCTCCCCTGCTCGCTCGATTACCAGTGGGATGGCTTGTCCAACCTTTTTATTAATGATGGACTCAACTTCACTCCAACGCGTGACCTGCTTGCCATCAAAACTTACAATCGTGTCTCCAGCTTTTAGTCCAGCTATCGAAGATGGCGATGGGTCGCCAACCTGGTCGCAGTTAGGGTTGGCTTCGGTTGGAACGCAAGCGACAACATCTCTGACCGTATTAGTTCGCTCATAGGCACCAAAACCGCAGAACAGAGTCAGAGTCAACACCAGAGCGATTAGTAGGTTTGCAAATGGACCACCAAACATGATGATCAACTTTTGCCAAGGCTTTAGTCGGTAAAAAGCTCTGGCATCGTCAGCCGGATCAATTTCGTCTTCCTGTCTGATCCTTGTTGTGAAATTTGTCCAAGCATTGATTTTCCCACCTGGCTGCGCTGGCGGAAGCATCCCGACCATCTGGATGTAACCACCTAGAGGGATAGCTTTGATTCCATACTCGGTGTCCCCCCGCTTACGTGAGAAGAGAGTTGGACCAAAGCCGATCATGTATTTGGTTACTTTTACTCCGAATTTTTTAGCCGGCAGTAAGTGGCCAAGTTCGTGAAGACCGATTGATATTGCCAAACCAAAAAGCAGAAACAGCCAACCGCTCAGCACATTCAAGATATCCATAGCTTCAACCTAATCTTTCTTACTGACATTTAGGATTAGAAATTGTTTTCAATCAGGTTATTCGCAGTTTTCCTTGCCCAAACTTCAGATTCAAGAACACCAGCTAAGCTCAATTCGCTTTCTGCGGTGTGTGTTTGGAGGGTCGCATCGATCACCTCGGTGATGGCAGTGAATGAAATTTTTCCTGCATGGAAGGCTTCAACCGCTTCTTCGTTCGCCGCGTTGTATACCGCTGGGTAGGTCAAGCCTTGCTTACCGACATCTCGAGCCAACGAAACAGCTTTGAATACGTTTTCATCTAGCGGTTCAAAAGTCCAATTGTGTGACTGAGTGAAATCTACCGCTGGTGAGACATCGGCTATGCGCTCTGGCCAAGTCATTCCCAAACTGATGGGAAGCTTCATGTCCGGCGGCGAACACTGAGCCATAATCGATCCGTCTATGAACTCGACCATCGAGTGAACGACGGATTGTGGGTGCACCGTAACTTCAATCTGCTCAAATGGAACACCAAAGAGCAGGTGGGCCTCAATCAATTCAAGTCCCTTGTTGACCATGGTTGCCGAATTAGTTGTAACCACCTTGCCCATACTCCAAGTTGGATGCCTCAGTGCTTGCTCAGGAGTAACCGCAGAGAGTTGCTCTTTCGAGAAACCTCTAAAAGGTCCGCCCGATGCGGTGAGGATAAGTTTCTTAACTTCCCCTCGATTACCAGCTAATAAACACTGAGCCAGGGCTGAGTGCTCAGAGTCAACTGGAACTATTTGACCGGGGGCAGCCAAGCTAGTAACTAGATGACCACCGACAATTAAGGACTCCTTGTTCGCCAAGGCTAAACGTTTACCTGATTGCAGGGCGGCAATGGTTGGCTTCAGGCCGATGGAACCGGTAATGCCATTTATGACAACGTCTGCTTCAGTATTCAGAATTAGTTCGCAGGCCGCCTCAGCACCCAGAACCACCTTGGTTTCAGCGACACCAAATCGTTTGGCCTGCTCGGCTAATAGCTGGGTGTTTGAATTGCCCACCAAACCGGCAACTTGGAACTTGTCTGGGTTTTCTTGAATAATCTCCAAGGCTTGGGTGCCAATAGATCCAGTGCTGCCCAGGATGATTATTCGTCTCATGCATCAATATTGCCCTATAAATGGCACCCCCATAGATAAATGAGCCGAGAGTAGAATTGGAGCATGAGTATTGAACAGAAGCGAAACCTAGTCACCAGCATTCCAGGCCCTAAGTCACAGGAGCTGCAAAAACATCGACTAGAGCATGTTGGCCACGGTGTTGGCACTACCCTTCCGGTCTTCATTGACTCGGCACACGGAGCCATCTTGGTTGATGTCGATGGCAATCAACTTATTGACATGGGATCCGGTATCGGTGTTACCACTATCGGACACACTAATCCGGACGTTGTCAAGGCAGTAACCGAGCAGGTCGCCAAACTTACTCACACTCTCTTTACTGTCACCCCATACTCTCCTTATGTTGAGGTTTGTGAGATTCTAAACCGACACATGCCAGGCAAGTTCGTCAAACGCTCTGCACTATTCAACTCTGGAGCTGAGGCTGTTGAAAATGCCATCAAACTGGCTCGTAAATTTACCAAGCGAAACGAAATCGCAGTTTTCGATCACGCTTACCACGGAAGAACCAACCTAACCATGGCGATGAACTTTAAGAACATGCCATATGCCGATGGGTTTGGGCCTTTCGCCAGCAGCGTCACCCACGTGCCGATGTCCTACCCCTTCCACGATCCAGCAGGGATGACTGGTGAAGAAGCTGCAACTAGAGCAATCACCTACATGGAAAAGCGAATTGGTGGCAACAACTTGGCAGCCGTAGTAATTGAGCCAATCCAGGGTGAAGGTGGTTTTGTTGTCCCAGCTCCAGGTTTCCTAAGAACTCTCTCAGCTTGGACAAAAGCCAACGGAATTGTCCTTGTGGCCGATGAAGTTCAGGCTGGAATTGCCAGAACTGGTAAGTGGTTTGCCTCCGAACACGAAGAAGGTTTTGAACCTGATTTGATGACAATTGCTAAAGGTATCGCTGGAGGTATGCCTATTTCAGCGGTCACCGGTAGAGCAGAGATCATGGACTCTTCTCACCCAGGTGGTATCGGTGGAACATTTGGTGGTAACCCAGTTTCGGCTGCCGCAGCAGTTGCAGTTCTTAAGCAGATTGAAGCCGGTGGGGTTTTGGAGAAAGCCAGCCACATTGAATCGGTTATGAAGCCAAGACTTCTTGCAATGAAAGAGAAATATCAGGTCATCGGAGATGTTAGAGGACGCGGTGCGATGCTAGCCCTGGAGTTTGTAAAGCCTGGCACCAGAGAGCCAAACTCAGCTGCAGTAGATGCAGTAATTAAGCACTCACATCAAAACGGTGTCGTTGTGCTAAACGCTGGAACCTACGGGAACGTAATCCGTTTCCTACCATCTCTTGCTATTAGTGACGAATTACTTCGAGATGCCCTAGATGTTGTCGAAGCTGGTATCGCTTCTCTCTAATAACGAAAGAACCCAATGCACTCCTACGCAGATCGCGAGAAATTAGCACACCTTTTTAGCCAAGAGGTCTCCCTATTCGAGCAAAGGCACCCCAAATCCGCCGCTCTGCATGAAAAAGCTATGGGATCTTTGATGGGCGGAGTTCCAATGTCTTGGATGGCGAAGTGGCCCGGCCCTCACCCCGTCTATGTTGCAACTGCCAAAGGTTCAAGATTTACCGACGTTGACGGAATCGAGTATGTCGATTTTTGTCTGGGTGATACTGGGGCAATGGTTGGCCACTCCCCTGATGCATCTATTAAGGCAATTGCGGAGCAACTGGGCAAAGGTATCACCTTTATGCTCCCCACCGAGGATGCGGCAGTCGTTGGCAAGACTCTAGCTGACCGATTCGGCTTACCAAAGTGGCAGTTCACCTTAACCGCCACCGATGCTAACCGGCACATTCTCAGATACGCCAGACACGTAACGGGTAAGTCAAAGGTGGTAGTTCACGACTACTGCTACCACGGAACAGTTGATGAAACCTTTGCGGTTTTAGATGATGAGGGAAACACTGTGAGCCGAGAGAACAACATCGGAGCACAGGTTGACCCAAGCGTAACAACCATAGTTGTCCCATTCAATGATTTAGCAGCTGCGGAAAGAGCTTTTGCCACCGGTGATGTTGCTGCGCTTCTAATCGAACCAGCGATGACTAACATCGGCATCGTGCTTCCCGAAGCTGGATATCTAGAAGGCTTGCGCGATCTCTGCACGAAGTACGACGTGATTTTGATCCACGACGAAACCCACACTCTCTCTGAGGGTCCAGGTGGTATGACTGCCAGAAGGAACCTGCACCCAGATGCAATCGTTATGGGTAAGACCATCGGCGCAGGTATTCCTGCAGGGGCATTCGGTATGAGTGAAAAACTTACCAAAAGAGTTCAAGAAAGTCTTCACCTGGAACACATCGATGTCGGTGGAGTTGGAGGAACTCTCGCTGGTAACGCGCTTTCTATGGCGGCTATCAGAGCAACTTTGCTTGAAGTACTAACTCCAGAAGCCTTTGTGAGCATGGAAGCACTTTGCGACATTTGGACAGCAGATGTTCAAAGACTTATTGATAAGTACGGTGCACCTTGGCAGGTTAGCCAGTTAGGCTGCCGAGCAGAATATTCATTCCGCGCCGAAGCCCCTAAAAATGGACGTGAAGCAGCTGACGCTGACGACTTTGAGTTGCAACAGTATTTGCATTTACACGCGCTCAATTGTGGAATTCTGATGACGCCATTTCACAACATGGCTTTGATGTCACCGGCACACACCAAAGCAGATGTCGCCCGACACACCGAGCATTTCGAACAAGCCCTGCAGTCGCTTTTTGCCTAGTGGGTTTTAGCCAAACGACGTCGCTTGATTTCGCCGTTGATCTGTGTGGCTAGAACAATCAGGATTGCCAATAGGAATACTGCTGAACCAATAACGTTTGCCTCTGCTGGAACACCACGAGCAGCTGCCGTGTAGACGTATCTCGGGAAGGTCATGTCTGCACCAGCGTTGAAGTTGGTGATGATGAAATCGTCAAAGCTCAAAGCGAAAGAGAGCAGAGCTGCTGCTGCAATACCTGGCATTAGCAATGGGAAAGTAATCTTCCAAAAAACCTGGGATGGGTTTGCATAAAGATCGCGACCGGCTTCTTCCAATGCCGGATCCAAGCTGGCAACACGAGCTTTAACCGTAACCACCACGAATGATAAGCAGAACATGATGTGGGCGATGATGATTGTTGCGGTACCTTTTTGGACACCTAGGTTGAAAAATTGTGAAGCAAGTCCAGCACCTAGCACCACTTCTGGAGTAGCCATCGGCAAGAACAGTAGCAGGTTGATAGAGCTGCGGAAACGAAAACGATAGCGAACTAAAGCTATTGCAATCATGGTGCCGAGAGCGGTGGCAAAAACGGTTGAAATAACACCGATCAGAACCGAATTTCCGAAAGCCTCACAGACGCCCTCGCGTTGACAGACATTTGCCCACTTATCCAAAGTGAAGCCACGCCAAATCAGGTTGGTCTTAATGCTGTCATTGAATGAGAAGGCAAACGTGTAGGCAATAGGAATCAAAAGATACACGAAGGCAATTACCGAATAAACCGGAAGGGCTAGTTTGCCAAGACTAAAACGCATTAGAGCAAGTCCTCCGTTCCAGACTTACGGACATAAACACTCACCAGGACAAGAATTACACCCATCAGCAAGACCGAGAGCGCTGAAGCTGAAGGATAATCGTTGATTTGTAAGTAGTTCGCCTCAATGACGTTACCTATCATTGCGGTCTCTGACGAACCCAAGAAATCACCAGAAGCATTGACGTAGTCACCGGCAATCGGAATAAAGGTCAACAGGGTTCCTGAGATTATTCCAGGCATCGAAAGTGGAAGAGTTACCTTCCTAAAGACTTTAGCTGGCGACGCGTAGAGGTCAGCCCCTGCTTCTAGATAGCGAATGTCCAGCCGCTCCAATGATGTGTAGAGGGGCAGAGTCATAAAAGGAATGAAGTTGTAGGTGAGTCCAAAAACCACCATGAACGGAGTGCCAACTACGTACTGATCTGGTGGTAACAAACTAAACGCATGCAAGGTGGTAACAATCCAGGACTCGTTTGAGAACAATTGCTTCCAAGCCAGCGTTCTAAGTAGGAAGGAAATAAAGAATGGGGCGATGACCAAGGTCAACATGAGCTTTTGGAGCAGCGGCCAAGGACGTGCCTTGACTCCGATGAAGTAAGCCAAAGGATATGAAATTAGCAGGGCCAATACAGTGGCCATCAATGCGTAGCCGAATGATCTGAGAATGTGTGGCAGATACTCACTGATTACGTAACCATAGTTGGCAATTTCAAAACCAGGGACATACTCGGCATATCCACCGGCTGGATCCGGGACTTCAAGCGAAACCATAATCAGAGCAAAGAGCGGCGTTAGGAAAAATGCTCCAAGATAGGCCAAGCCAGGTGCGAGCAGGGCAATAACAACCTTGCCTGTTTTAGTCGGTTTAGAACTAGCTGGCTTAGTTTGAGATCCGAATGCAGCAAAAGCCATCGGTTATTCGCTTTCGCTACCGACAGGTAAATCAGCCAAACCGAAGCTGTGATCTACGGACCACGATATCCAGACCTGTTCCCCAAGTTCGATTACCGGTGACTTACCCATGTTCTGAGCAAATACGGTGATGTTTCCCAGCTTAGGAACTTCAATCAGATACTGATTGCTCACCCCGGTAAATCTGATGTCGATAATTTCACCAGGACCGATAACGTTCGTTCCCGTTGCCGCAGCAGGCTTCTTGGTATGGAAGGTTGCCTTCTCTGGTCTAAAACCAATGGCAATTCTTCCCTCCTTCTTCTCAGCTCGATCCTTTGCAACAGAAATTTTGTGTCCAGCAACATCGATGCTGATTGAATTAGCTGAAGTTGAGGTTACCTCGCCAACTAGAAGGTTGGACTGGCCAAGGAACTTAGAAACGAAAACAGTCTTTGGTCTTTCATAAAGCGCTTCAGGAGCACCCATCTGTTCGATTCGACCGCGGTTCATAACTGCAACCGTGTCAGCCATGTCCATTGCTTCTTCCTGGTCGTGGGTCACGTGCAGGAAGGTAAGGCCGACTTCCATCTGAATGGCCTTCAACTCAATTTGCATTTCGCGACGAAGCTTAAGATCAAGCGCACCAAGTGGCTCATCCAGTAGCAAGAGTGAAGGGCGATTCACCAAAGCTCTTGCTAAAGCAACACGTTGCTGCTGCCCACCGGAAAGTTGCTGCGGCTTACGATCAGCGAGGTGAGATAGCTGGACAAGATTTAAAGCATCCTTGGCTTTACCAAGCGGGTCATCGATTTTGCGCTGACGCAAACCAAAAGCTACGTTCTCCAGAACACTCATGTGTGGGAATAGTGCGTAAGACTGGAATACAGTGTTGACCGGTCTTTCGTGTGGTTTGGTTTCAGTTACGTCTTGCTTCCCGATGAAGATCTTGCC
>JAURJV010000078.1 GCA_030832065.1 Rhodoluna sp.
CTAGATCCAGGTTGGAAGCAGGGCATCTGGTTTGAGAACTTCACCCGTCTGTTCAGCGACCCTAAGGTTCGCGAACCACTAATCCAGGTGTTCCTCTGGACCATCTCGTTTGCCTTCTTGACCGTTATCACCCAGTTCTCACTCGGATTGTTGGTGGCTATCGCCATGGATAAGAAGATTCGCGGTCGCGGCGTCTACCGTTCGCTGATGATTCTTCCTTACGCTATGCCATCGATTATGTCGATTCTTATCTGGGGTGGAATGCTCGATGACAACGGTGCTATCAACCAGATTCTTGGGCTAGACATTATTTGGCTCCACGATCCGTTCATAGCGAAAATATCTGTTTTGATTGTGAACCTTTGGTTAGGTTTCCCATATTTCTACCTAATTTCCTCCGGTTCACTGCAGGCCATCCCTAAGGAGCTTGCTGAATCGGCATCGATTGACGGAGCTAACCCTAGGCAGATCTTTAGATTGATTACCCTGCCGCTATTGCTTCGAATGTTGACACCGCTGTTGATTGCATCCTTTGCCTTCAACTTCAACAACTTCAACATCATTTATCTGTTGACCGGTGGTGGACCGTCATTTGAGTTTGGTTCGATAGCTGGTGCTACCGACATCTTGATCAGCTACACCTACAAGATTGCCTTCGGTTCAACAGTTCAGGATTACGGCCTAGCTTCGGCTATCTCCGTTGTGATCTTCATCATTGTCGCCAGTATGTCAATGTATGGAATTAGGAAATCGAAAGTATTGGATGACTTCGCATGATCAGTTTGTTTAGTTGGATTAAGGGCAACGCTTGGCGTCACGCGGTTGCCTGGATCTGTGTTATCTTTGCGGTTTTCCCGCTCTACCTCGTGGTGCTCTCAGCGTTCAACTCTAGCCCTTCACTGCAGTCAACCTCATTTATTCCTAGGACATTCGTCTGGGATAACTTCGCGGTTTTGTTTACTGATCCAACGGTTCCATATTTGAAGTGGATGATGAACTCTGCAATTATTGCAGGCTCGGTTTCGTTGGCTTCGGTAGCTATCGGTGCTGCATCAGCATTTGGTTTTAGCCGACTTCGCTTCAAGGGTAAGCGAACCGGGTTGCAAGCACTTCTCCTAATCCAGATGTTCCCTTCCGTGCTTGCTCTTTCAGCTATCTACGTGATCATGGAACGTGTTCACGTCTTTGCTCCCGAGTGGGGTTTGGGAACTGCCGGAGGTTTGGTTTTGGTTTACCTCGGTGGTTCAATGGGTGTGAACATCTGGTTGATGAAAGGTTTCGTAGATTCGATTCCACTGGAACTAGATGAAGCAGCCAAGGTCGATGGTGCTAGCGCTATGCAGACTTACTGGCAAATCTTCCTGCCCTTGGCAACCCCTATTCTTGCTGTTGTAACACTGCTGTCTTTTATCGGCCTGTTCAATGAGTATGTAATGGCAAGGCTGTTCCTACCTGATGTTGAATCTAGAACTGTAGCTGTTGGTTTGCAGTTCTTCATCGGTGGTCAATACAGCGCTTACTGGGGCCCATTCGCCGCTGGTTCCTTGCTAGCTTCGATCCCGATCATCATTGTTTTCATGTCGCTGCAGCGTTACATCATCGGTGGTCTAACCGCTGGTTCCGTAAAGGGCTAAGCAAGCTCAGTCATGGCCAACAAACTAGAAGCAGTTTCGCGTGCCCTCTGGCCGCATCACGACGGTTCAGCTCTCTACGTTGCTAATCAGAAGCCAAAACTTCTGGAAACCATCAAGCTCAAGATCAGAGTCCATGAGGCGTTCGGTAAGGTAAAGAACATTCAGGTGCGCTTTAGCGAATCCGGTGAAGCCTTCCCTGGTCCGGCTGCTAAGTTGCTATCCACCAAAAATGGTTGGTCCTGGTATGAGACCAGCATCACAATGCACAACCCATACATGAACTACCGCTGGTTGCTGGAATTCCAAGACGGTTCAAGTTTCTGGTTGAATGCCAGAGGCCTTACAGTGCTTGAGCAGCCTGACATTGAAGACTTCAGGATCAACACTTTCTCTTCTGCTCCTGACTGGGGCAAGAGTGCTGTGATGTATCAGATATTCCCTGACCGGTTTGCAAGATCTAAACATGCCGACAAGCAGAAACTTCCAGACTGGGCAATCCCCAAGGCTTGGGGCGATGAGGTTATTGGTTCAGGTCCTGGCACCAGCGAACAGTTCTTCGGCGGAGATCTCTACGGGGTCATTGAACACCTGGATCACCTGAAAGCCCTTGGCGTAACTTTGATTTATTTGACTCCGGTTTTTCCAGGTAGATCTAACCACCGTTATGACGCCAGCAGTTTTAGCAAAGTAGATCCATTGCTCGGTGGCGATAAAGCACTAATTGAATTGGTAAAAGCAGCACATAAAAAAGGCTTCAAGATTATTGGTGACCTAACCAGCAATCATTCTGGTAATACTCATGAATGGTTCCAAGCTGCTTATAAAAAACCAGGTGCTAAAGAAACCGAGTTCTACTACTTCAGCAATAAGAACAGAGACTACGACGCTTGGTTCGGGGTTCGGTCGCTGCCTAAGTTCAACTGGAACTCTAAAGAACTTAGAAGAAGGTTTGTCACTGGACCTAAATCAATTGTTGCTAAGTGGTTGAAAGCCCCATACAACATGGATGGTTGGCGCATCGATGTTGCCAACATGACCGGCCGCATTCGCGAAGAGGACATGTATTTAGAATTCCAAACCATGATGCGCGACACCATTGCTTCAATTAACCCAAACGCCATCGTATTAGGTGAATACACCGGTGATGCTGCCTACCAAATGCAGGGTGAAGGTTGGCACGGAGCGATGACCTACTACAACTTCACTAAGCCGGTTTGGCGCTGGTTCTATAACGACAAAGTTAAAGAGA
>JAURJV010000079.1 GCA_030832065.1 Rhodoluna sp.
CCAACGACAACGATGTCGTCAACCACCATGCCAACTAGATCTTGACCGATGGTGTCGTGCTTATCGATTGCCTGAGCAATAGCAACCTTGGTGCCAACCCCATCAGTTGCTGTTGCCAGAATTGGTCTTTCAAAGTTTTTTAGAAACGAAACATCAAACATTCCAGCGAAGCCACCGAAACCTCCGACCACTTTATCGCTGAGAGTTGCTTTGATGGATTTCTTCATTAGCTCAACAGCTAGATCACCCGCATGGGTGTCAACACCTGACTGAGCGTAAGCGTCACTCATCTTGCATTCTCACAACAGCATCCAGTTCACTGTCTGGACCCGGTTCACAAGCCGGTGGGTCTTTCTCCAGCAGGTCTTTCCCTAGACGATCTTCAGCAGGAAGTTCGATTGGGTAAGTGCCGGTAAAGCAGGCTGTGCAGAGCTGCTTCTCTTCCTGCTTTGTGGCAAGCACCATGCCCTCTTTGGATAGGTAACCCAGTGTGTCAGCACCAATTGACTGTCTTACCTCATCAACACCGAGTCCTGTTGCTATTAGCTCTGCTCTGGTAGCAAAGTCGATGCCATAGAAACATGGCCACATAATCGGTGGAGAGGAAATACGAACATGGATCTCAGCTGCCCCTGCTTCTCTGAGCATGGCAACCAGTGCTCGCTGAGTATTACCGCGAACTATTGAGTCATCGACCACAATGATTCGCTTACCCTTGATCTGCTCTTTCAGTGGGTTGAGCTTTAGCCGGATACCGCGCTGTCTGATGGTTTGTGATGGCTGAATGAAGGTTCTGCCCACGTAAGCATTTTTGACTAGGCCGTGACCAAACGGAATGCCTGATTCCTGGCTGTAACCGATAGCAGCTGGGGTTCCAGACTCCGGGGTCGGAATAACCAAATCAGCTTCAATCGGATACTCTTTGGCAAGAGTTCTACCCATCTCAACTCTGGCATCGTAGACAACTCTGCCGTTGATGGTGGTGTCAGGTCTAGCTAGATAAACGTATTCGAAAACACAACCGGCACGCTTGGTTTCTGCAAACCTACTGGAACGTAAACCGTGTTCATCAATAGCAATCAGTTCACCGGGTTCAATTTCACGAACGTAACTGGCACCAACAATATCAAGTGCTGCAGTTTCAGAGGCAACCACCCAACCGCGTTCTAATCTTCCAAGAACTAGTGGTCGAACACCCTGTGGGTCTCTGGCTGCATACAAAGTTGTTTCATCCATGAACACCAAGCAGTAAGCACCGCGAACTTTTGGTAGCAGTTCTAAAGCAGTTGCTTCAAGTGTGTGATCCATGTCTCCGGCGAGAAGGGCGGTTAGCACTGCTGTATCGGTGGTGTTACCGCCGGTGATCTCATTCTCAGTTTGGTTTGGATACTTGAGCTTCAACATTTCTAAAAGCTCGGTTGTGTTAATTAAGTTTCCGTTGTGACCTAAGGCAACTGTTCCTGAAGCAGTTCTACCCAGAGTTGGTTGAGCATTACGCCAAGAAGATGCACCGGTGGTTGAGTAACGGTTGTGTCCAACAGCGATGTGACCGACTAGAGACTCAAGCGATGATTCCGAGAAAACCTGAGAGACCAGACCCATGTCTTTGTAAACCAGAATCTTCTTACCGTCTGAGGTAGCAATACCAGCGGACTCTTGTCCGCGGTGCTGTAAAGCGTAGAGGCCAAAGAAAGTTAGCTTTGCTACTTCTTCACCTGGGGCCCATACTCCGAATACACCACACTGATCTTGCGGCCCTTTTTCATCGGGTAGCAAATCATGATTCAGGAGTCCATCGCCACGAAGCATAAAACCTCTTAGGGTTGCAGGGGGCTGTAATAAGGGCTTATTACCTCATAAGTTTATTCAGTTTTTAAACCCTTGATAGCCAATGGCACAACATCAGATAAGTCTGCCCTGACCCCACTGGCACTTACCCTATGCTCGGCCAAAACCTGCTGCCAGCTGACCTTACCAAGTGCCAAATCAAACCAATCTTCAGGGCTCATCTCAACCACATTCGGTGGCGTCCCCCTGGTATGCCTAGGACCTTCAATGCACTGGGTAGCCCCAAGTGGTGGCACCCTAACCTCAACCGAGTTGCCCGGAGCAAGCTCAGCCAGTTCTTCCAAGAGGTAGCGAACTGCGGTGGTAAAGGTAGGAGAGGTTCTATCTCCTGAAGTCAAAACTTCTTGAATGGCTGAAACTCCATCGTGATGGGTTATCCGCCTGCGTGCCATGCCTCTAGGCTACCCAAAGTAAACTTCAGTTATGAAAATACTGGTTCTAGGCTCTGGAGCTCGCGAGCATGCGATTATCAAAGCTCTGATCAGAACCGGAAGCGATGCTCAGGACATTACCTGCGCTCCAGGAAATGGCGGTATCGCCCAGGATGTGACCTGTTTTTCACTTGACCCCACCAACAGTTCGCTAGTTACTGATTGGTCCATTGCGAACAAGGTAGATCTAGTCATTATTGGGCCGGAAGCCCCCTTGGTTGCTGGGGTTAGCGATGCTTTGAGAGCCAAGGAAATAGCCGTATTTGGCCCCAGCCAAGCAGCAGCAATGCTCGAAGGCTCTAAGTCTTTTGCCAAAGAGGTTATGGCAGCAGCAGACGTGCCTACCGGTATGGCCATGGAATGCGATGATTTGGCTCAGGTTGAATCTGCCCTCGTTCGATTCGGTAGCCCTTATGTAGTTAAAGCCGATGGTTTAGCTGCAGGTAAAGGTGTCATTGTTGCCGGGGATAAAATTTCGGCTTTGTCCCACGCTAAAGGCTTTATAGATAAAGGTATGAGAATTCTGGTTGAAGAATTCCTTGATGGTCAAGAAGTTTCACTGTTCTTCCTAAGCGATGGCAAGTATGTAATGCCGCTAGCGCCAGCTCAAGATTTCAAGCGAGCTTTTGATAATGATGAGGGACCAAATACCGGTGGTATGGGTGCTTACTCACCGCTTCCTTGGCTCCCTGAAGATTTCGTTACTGAAGTAACTGAACGAGTAGCCCTGCCAACAATCCGTGAGATGGAGAGAAGGGGAACTCCTTTTGTTGGACTTCTTTATTGCGGCTTGATTGTTGGTAGTAAAGGTATTCGAGTAATTGAGTTCAATGCTCGTTTTGGTGATCCTGAAACACAGGTTGTGCTTCGACGACTCATTACACCGCTGGCTTCCCTTCTTCACAGCTCTGCAACCGGTCAACTAGGTTCAGCTTCTGAACCTGAGTTCATGGATGAGGTTGCTGTCACTGTTGTCTTAGCAAGCGAAGGCTATCCAACCAGTTCAGCTGAGCCTCGAGTAATTTCAGGTTTAGATCAGATTGATGATGAGCATGTTGAGATTAATTTTGCTGCTGCTGAAACAAGGAATGCAGAGCTATTTGCAAATGGAGGAAGGGTGCTATCGGTTGTTTCAGTTGCAAAGACTTTCCATAAAGCTAGAAAGCATGCTTATAAAGCAATAGAAAAGATTTCGCTTTCTGGTTCTCACTATCGAACTGATATTGCACAAAAAGTTGATGAGGGTGACGATGACTAAAACTATTGCTGGTTGGAAGCACGTATATAGCGGTAAGGTCAGAGACCTATACGAATCGGATGAGCACAGAGATTTGATTCTGGTTGTTGCTTCTGATCGTGTTTCAGCTTTTGATCGAATTTTGAGTCCCGAAATACCTGATAAGGGTATGTATCTGACGGAACTGACTAACTGGTGGTTCAAGCAACTACCTGTGCCCAATCACACCAACAGCACTGTTGCTGTCCCAGCTGAAGTTATTGGCAGAGCAATGGTGTGTGAGAAGTTGGACATGTTCCCTATTGAGTGTGTGGTGAGGGGCTACCTGTCTGGCTCCGGATACAAGGACTACCTGGCTACCGGAATGGTGTGTGGGATTGCATTACCAGAGGGTCTTGCTCTTGGCGATAAATTACCTGAGCCGATCTTTACTCCTGCTTACAAGGCAGCTCTGGGTGATAAAGATGAAAACATCAGTTTTGAGCGAGTGGTTGAACTAGTTGGACAAGAGCAGGCCAATGCATTGAAGGAGCTCAGCCTAGACATCTTTAATAGAGCCTCTGCTCTAGCTGAGCAGGCTGGGCTAATCCTGGCTGATACCAAGTTTGAGTTCGGAATGAACCCAAGAACCGGACAGATTACTCTCGCGGATGAGGTGCTGACCCCAGACTCCTCTAGATACTGGTCGGAGGCTGCCTGGGAGTCGGGTAATCGAACCGACAGCTTTGACAAGCAGATAGTGCGTAACTGGTTGGCAGCCAACTGGGATCCAACGGGCGATACTAATCCACCTGCCCTCCCTGACGAGATTGTTAGCCAGACCAGAGCTAAATACGCTGAGCTTGTTGGCATGCTCACGAGCCTGTAGTTCGGAGCAGATAAACTAATGGTGTTCAGAGCCGAATCAGAACACCAATTCTTAGCCCCAACTATCCTTCTGGAGCCATATCGTGCCAAAAATTATTGTTGAAGTAATGCCTAAGGCAGACCTACTAGACCCTTCTGGTAAAGCGGTAGCCGGAGCACTCCAGCGCAAAGGCCACAGCGAGATCAGCAATGTTCGTATCGGTAAAAGAATTGAACTTCACTACGAGAACACCCCAACTGAAAAAGATTTAGAGAACGCTAAGCAGATAGCCGCAGATTTTCTATCAAATGGCGTTATTGAAGATGTAGTTAACGTAACAGTGGAGAATTAACTAGATGAAAATCGGTGTAGTTACCTTTCCTGGAACACTAGACGATCGCGATGCTAAAAGAGCTATCCGTCTAGCCGGAGCAGAACCAGTTTCACTTTGGCACGCAGATACTTCAATCAAAAACGTTGATGCGATTGTTCTTCCCGGAGGATTTAGCTTCGGTGACTATCTAAGGTGCGGTGCTATCGCAGCTCAAGCTCCAATCATGGCAAGCGTTATTGATGCGGCTAACGGTGGTATGCCGGTACTAGGTATCTGCAATGGGTTCCAGGTATTGGTGGAAGCACATCTACTGCCAGGTGGGCTGATCAGAAATGAACACCAGCATTTCATTTGTAGAGATCAGAAAC
>JAURJV010000080.1 GCA_030832065.1 Rhodoluna sp.
ACCCCACATCGTTTGGTCTACATTCAAAGTGGAACTCAACCTAACGATGACGAGTGTCCGTTTTGCATAGCCCCAACACTCAGTGACGAACAGGCCCTAATAGTCCATCGGGGTCAAACCTGCTTCGTCCTGCTGAATTTGTACCCATACAACTCAGGGCATCTGCTGGTTGTCCCTTATCGCCACATTCCAAATTACTCAGACGCTAATGACGCAGAGATACTCGAGTACGGTCAACTAACAGCTCAAGCTATGCGAGTGCTGCAAAAGACTTCAGGTGCTCACGGCTTTAACATCGGCATGAACCAGGGTGAAGTTGCTGGAGCTGGGATAGCTGCACATCTTCACCAACACATTGTGCCCAGGTGGCGAAATGACTCCAACTTCTTCCCGATCATTGCGGAAACAAAAGCGCTTCCTAGACTGCTAGGCGAAGTGAGGCAGGAAATAGCATCCGCTTGGGCAGAAACAGCCACGCAATAGCGCCTCTTTTTAGGTCTAGAATTGAGCCATGACTGAGAGTTCAAACAAAAACACTTCTACACCTTTAGTTAAGCGCGGACTGGCTGAAATGCTCAAAGGTGGTGTGATCATGGATGTGGTTACCGCCGACCAAGCCAAGATTGCCGAAGATGCTGGCGCAGTAGCCGTTATGGCTCTTGAGCGCGTACCTGCGGACATCAGAGCCCAAGGTGGTGTTGCTCGGATGAGCGACCCGGATCTGATTGATGGAATCATCAGCTCGGTTTCTATTCCAGTCATGGCGAAAGCTAGAATCGGACACTTTGTTGAAGCACAGATACTGCAGTCGCTCAAGGTTGATTACATTGACGAATCTGAAGTACTCTCACCTGCCGACTACTTGAATCACATTGACAAGTGGAAGTTTGATGTTCCGTTCGTCTGTGGTGCTACTAACCTCGGTGAAGGACTACGTCGTATCACCGAAGGTGCTGCCATGATCCGGTCGAAAGGCGAGGCTGGAACAGGTGACGTGAGTGAAGCGACTAAGCACATTAGAACTATTCTTGGCGAGATAAGAGCACTCTCTGCAAAGTCAGAGGATGAGTTATATGTCTCCGCCAAAGAACTCCAAGCTCCTTATGAACTAGTCAAAGAGGTTGCTCGCACTGGAAAACTTCCGGTGGTTCTATTTACTGCTGGTGGAGTTGCAACCCCAGCCGATGCGGCAATGATGATGCAGTTGGGTGCTGACGGAGTTTTCGTTGGATCTGGAATTTTCAAGTCTGGTAATCCAGCCGCTAGAGCTGCCGCGATTGTTAAGGCAACTACAAGTTTTAACGATCCAGATGTTTTGGCCCAGGTTAGTCGTGGGCTCGGTGAAGCGATGGTTGGAATTAACGTAGCCGACCTGCCAGCCCCACATCGTCTAGCAGAACGCGGCTGGTAGTAATTGCTGCCAATTGGCGTTCTAGCACTGCAAGGCGACTTTCGCGAACATATTGAAACGCTCCGTGTTATCGGAGTTCAGGCGATTGAAATCAGGAAACCAGACGATCTGAGCAAAATCTCAGGGCTGATTATCCCTGGTGGTGAGAGTACTGTTATCGACAAGCTGAGCAAAATATTTAGCGTTCGTGAACCTCTGATCAAACTTATCCAATCTGGATTCCCAGTCTTTGGTACCTGCGCTGGCTTGATTATGCTAGCCAACAAAATTATCGACGGAACTCCAACCCAAGAGAGTTTCGGCGGTCTTGACATCGAGGTACGGCGAAATGCCTTCGGCTCACAGGTTGACTCTTTTGAGGCAGATGTTGAATTCGCTGATTCTGGCTCTGTTCACGTCGCATTCATCCGTGCACCGATAGTTGCTACCGTAGGCTCAGAGGTTGAAACACTAGCCAAGTTTGGCTCTGACATAGTTGCCGTTCGACAGGATAACCTGCTCGGGATTAGCTTTCACCCAGAGGTAACCGGAGTAACGGCTGTCCATGAATACTTCATACAGATGTGTAGAGATGCGAATTTTCAGCATCACAAGTAAAATGTCTCAGAGAAGACCTTCCTAGGAGCATTATGTCCGGCCATTCCAAGTGGGCAACCACCAAGCACAAAAAGGCTGTAATTGATGGGCGCAGGGCAAAACTTTTTGCCAAACTGATCAAGAACATCGAAGTGGCAGCCAGAATTGGCGGCCCCGATGTCGATGGTAACCCGACGCTTTACGACGCAATTCAAAAAGGGCGTAAGTCGTCTCTACCCAACGACAACATTGAACGTGCTATCAAACGTGGCGCGGGATTAGACGGGGGAGCTGTTGACTACCAGACCATCATGTATGAAGGCTATGGTCCAAATGGTGTTGCGCTGCTAATCGAGTGTTTAACTGATAATAAGAACCGAGCAGCAGCGGATGTTCGCCTTGCCGTAACTAGAAACGGTGGGACTATGGCAGATCCTGGCTCGGTGTCTTATCAATTTAGTCGCAAGGGTGTAATTGTCGTTGAGAAAAACGAGACAGCAACAGAGGACTCTGTCTATGCAGTTGCTCTGGAACTTGGCGTTGATGACATCCAAGACCGCGGTGAGCAATTCGTAATCACTACAGAACCTAGCGCCATGGTTGAGGTGCGAACTGCGCTTCAGGCGGCAGGAATCGATTACGAGAGCGCTGATGTCGAATTCATCTCCTCTTTACCTGTCCAAGTTGACCTTGAAACAGCGAAAAGAGTTATCGCACTAATCGACGCATTGGAAGATTCCGATGAGGTACAGAACGTTTATTCAAACTTCGACATGTCACCTGAAGTTGCTGCAGCTCTAGAGGCGGAATAACTTGTCTGAGACAGTCCTTGGCATAGACCCTGGGCTTACTCGCTGCGGGTATGGGCTGATTACCAAGTCAGCAAGCCGGCAGATTTCTTTCCTTTCAGTTGGAGTTTTTCAGAGTCCCAGCACAATGGACCAAAACAAGAGAATTGAACAGATTGCTAGTGAGATAGACCAACTACTGAAGGTCTCCAAGCCAAACCAGGTAGCTATTGAAAGAGTTTTCAGTCAACAGAACCTCAAATCGGTCATGAGCGTAGCCCAGATTTCGGGTGTAATCGTGTATCTCTGCATGAAGCGAAAGATACCTGTTACCTTCTACACACCAACCGAGGTAAAGGCTGCAGTAACTGGGTCTGGTCGGGCAAGTAAGGATCAGGTCAA
>JAURJV010000081.1 GCA_030832065.1 Rhodoluna sp.
GGATTAAAAGTCCGTTGCTCTAACCAACTGAGCTAGAGGCCCTAACTTTACAATTCTAATAACGCTTACTCGGCGAAACTTATAGTTGCCTTTACTGCCTTCTGCCACAGCAAATACTTGCTCTCATAGTTTGAGCGTGGCTGGAACTCTGATTCAACTGGGTTTAGCGCTTTGAGGTCGGAGAGTGTCCACTTACCTATCCCAACTCCGGCCAGGTAGGCGGCCCCCAGCGCTGTTGATTCCAATTGCATTGGACGTTGAATCGGGATATGCAATAGATCTGACTGTATTTGCATTAGCAAATTGTTCGCTGAAGCCCCACCATCGACTCTCAGGCTGGACAGTTTGATGCCAGTTTGACTCATCGCATCGAAGACATCCCGAACCTGGAAGGCCATCGCCTCCAGTGTGGCTCTGGCCAGATGCCCGCGTTCGGTTCCTCTGGTCAGTCCATAGACAGATCCTCTGGCATCAGGAATCCAGTATGGTGCTCCCAACCCAGTAAGTGCCGGGACAAATACCACGCCACCGCTATCAGCAACAGTGAGGGCTAAAGCCTCAATCTGTTTCGAGGAGCTAATAATCTTCAGTTCATCTCTAAGCCACTGGACAGCAGCCCCCGAGACAAAGACCGAGCCTTCGCTAGCGTAGGTGAGTTTGCCATCTAATTGCCAGGCCACGGTGCTGATTAACCCGTTCTCCTGAATCACTGCTTTATCGCCGGTATTCTGCAGGATGAAAGCACCAGTGCCGTAGGTGCATTTAGCACCGCCAACTTCGAACTGGGTCTGACCAAAGAGGGCTGCCTGCTGATCGCCAGCGATACCCGAGATCGGAAGCTGAAGACCAAAGAAATCCTCGGTCGTTCCAATCACCCCGCTGCTGTTGGAAACTTCAGCTATAGCCCTTGCTGGTATTTCAAATAGGTTGAGTAGTTGCTCTGACCAAGCACCAGTATGGATATCCAGCAGTTGGGTTCTCGAAGCATTGCTGGCATCACTGACGTGAACTTTACCGCCGGTTAGTTTGGCAATCAGGTAGGTATCAATGGTGCCAACCACGGCTTCGCCACTTAGCACCTTAGCCCAGACATCTTTATTGTGTTTTGCTATCCAGCGAAGTTTAGATGCGCTGAAGTATGGGTCGAGTGGCAAGCCGGTAATTTTTTGAACACTGGAGTCAGCACCTAGCTCATCGAGGATAGCTGTGGTTCTTCTGTCCTGCCAAACTATTGCTGGCGCTAGTGGTTGAAGAGTTTTGCGATTCCAGACGCCAACAGTCTCTCGCTGATTAGTAATTCCAACGGCTTCAAAGTCTCTGGTGCCCTCTAGAACTTGCTTAACGGCGACCAGGGTAGCTTGCCAGATTTCAGCTAGATCATGTTCAACATAACCTGCTTGCGGGTAGTGTTGAGGAAATTCTGAATAGCCTCTGAAACTAATCTGACCCCGATCATCCACCGCAATTGCGGTGACCCCGGTGGTTCCTGCATCGATAGCTAAAATCATTTTGTCCTAGTGGGCCATCGGTTCGTAAACCAATTCATCTGGCTTACTGTCTTTTCTTGGCCACTCAATCAAGAGCATGGCTATGAGCATCAGTGTTCCACCGATAATGGTCTGAACTGCGAGCACCTCTTGGCCAACAGCAACCGAGGTCAGGGCAGCAAAGACAACTTCCATAGTCAAAATTATGGCAACTCTAGAAGCATCCATGATTGATTGCGCCCAGGTTTGAATGAAGAAGCCGAGAGCTGTCGCAAACACAGCAGAGAATAAGATGGCAAACCAAACCTCACCATCCAGCGGAGCTTGGATGCCATCTGGAATGGCCCCGATCCAGCAGACCAGAGCCACGGTAGCCAACTGGATTACGGTCAGGGCATACGAGTCCTTGCCCGGTGACCAGCGGCTAAGGCCGGCGATATGCAACGCAAAGCCCAAGGCACACAGCATGGTCCAAATCTGTCCAAAGTCAAAGGTCGCATCCTTGATGGTAATAAAGCCAAGCCCGACGGTTGCCAAAATCGCACCCAAAGCGACTACTGCGTTGGGCTTCTTTTTGAAAAACAGCCAGATCAATACTGGGGTCAAAATCACATAGAGCCCGGTGACAAAGCTGGTAATGGCTGCCGTTGAGAGGATCAAACCGATGGTTTGGGTGATGTAGGCAAAGCCGAGCACCACTCCGAGGATCATTCCATACTTCAAAGTTGGGCCACGGAAAGCCAGTAGAGTTTTGGGCTTCACCAAAATCATGAGCCCAGCAGCGATAGTGAAGCGAATGGCAAGAAAGTCATAAACCGGGATCTTGTCCATTGCTGGTTTCATAGCTACGAAAGAAGCACCCCAAGCTATGGTTACGCCAAGCAGGGCGATAACAGCTAAAGTGTTTTTCTTCACCAGGTAAGTCTATTTGGCGCGTTTGATGCGGGTGTTGTGAGCTACATGTTTTACCATGCTCGGGAAGACAAGTCCGTGCATCGGTAGCACAGCCCACCAGTAGAGATGGCCGAGCAGACCCTTAGGAACATAGATTGCTCGCTGGGTAACTTTGGTGCCACCGTCGGCGGTTTTCTCTGCTTTAAATTCCAACCAAGCCAGCCCAGGTAGTTTCATTTCAGCACGAAGACGAAGCAGATGTGGTCGATCGATAGCTTCAACTCTCCAGAAGTCTAGAGATTCACCTTCAATCAAATGATTCTCATCTCTTCTGCCGCGACGAAGACCAACGCCACCGATAACTCTGTCCATCAAACCGCGCAGTTCCCAAGCCCAGGTCGCAGTTGAATATCCGTTGTCGCCACCGATGGATTCAATTCTTTCCCAAACCTTATCGATGCTGTCCTTAGTCACTTCAGTTCTGACATCGGTGTATAGCGAACCACCTGCCCAGTCAGGGTCAGTCGGAAGTGGTTCTGAAGGTGACCCAGGTAGCGAGGCATTAGACCAACGAGTTTCAACGTTGGCTTCCTTTATTCGAGTTAGCGCAAGTGAAACTGCTTTCTTAAATGAGGTAAGTCCACCAGGTGGGTCAGGTATGTATTTTTTAATTGATTCGTCTCTAGCTACAACTTCATTCTTAAGTGAGTCAATCAGTCGACGAGCTAAAGTCATGGGGACCGGAGTAACCAACCCAACCCAACCGGCAGATAGCTTTGGGGTTAGTACCGGTAGTGGCAAGATGAATCGTTTCTTCAAACCAGCCGCTTCGGCATACTGCAGCATCAGGTCTTTGTAGGTGAGCACTTCAGGTCCACCAATATCAAAATCTTGGTTTAGCGGCTCTTTTATGGAAGCGGAACCGATCAGGTAGCGCAGCACATCCCTAACTGCAATTGGCTGAATTCTTACAGTGACCCACTTCGGTGTCACCATTACGGGTAGGCGTTCAGTCAAGTAGCGCAGCATTTCAAATGAAGCCGAACCAGAACCAATTACAACTCCAGCTCGCAGCTCGATGGTTGGCACACCTGAGGCTCGCAGAATCTCTCCGGTTTCCGCTCTGGAAGCTAGGTGAGCGCTGAGTTTGGATTTGCTCTCAGCCATGCCGCCTAGATAAATGATTCGGCTCACGTGGTTAGCCTTGGCGGCCCGGCCAAAACTCTCCGCCCAGGCTTTTTCCTGCTCCTCAAAAGCATCTTTCACCATGAGGGCGTGCAGCAAGTAGTAGGCGATGTTGACATCTTTTAGAGCTCTGCTTACCGCAGCTTCATCAGCCGCATCGCCTTCAACCACTTCAACCTGGTTGAACCACGGGTAGCTGTGGAGGCGTTCGATGTTGCGAGCAAAGACTCTAACCCGATAGCCGTGGCTTAGCAGTTCTCGAATTAGGCGACCACCGATGTAGCCGGTAGCTCCGGTTACCAAGCAAAGTGCTGGTTCCCCTTTGGCATTTCTTGCCAGTTCCAAACCAGAGGTGATGTCCTTAGACATCAGTGCACCTGACTGATGATGCCCTCGGCGGTGTTGCGATAGATCGGTTTCTTTTCGCCAGCCTCAATTGCAACAGCAAGCTTATTCTCATGCGGTGCAACCGGGCAGGTGGCGAAGTCGGTGTATGAGCAGGGGAAGTTACCGGAGTAGTTGAAGTCGATTAGGAAAGAACCATCAAGCTGCTTATTTGCAGTTACCATTCGACCGGTGCCGTAACTTAGGTTTCCTGACGTCGCATCCTTGTAGTAGATGGTTAGGTCTTCGCTGCCGATTTTTTCAAAAGTAGTTAGCTTTTGCTTGACCCCATCGATCTCAAACTCTAGAACGCCAGGGGAGACGTAAGCGATGGTGAAGCCTTCAACTACTGAGTCAACAACAACTTCTTTCGGAGCTTCAAAAGGAGTAAAAGTTGCTGGAACGCAGAAGCGTTCATCGTAATCAAATGTGACTACACCCTCAAAGCTCTTGAGCATGGGTGAACTTGGGTCTCTAGGTCGAACCACCATTTGATGATTTCGTTCAGCTAGTTCAACCACTATGCCATCGAAGTCAAACATTGTTTCAGGTCTCTCGCTGACATTCCAAGAGTGGTCGCCGGTGGTGGAATCTTTGACGTGAACTGTCGTTCCTTCGGCCCACCACATTCCGCTGAGGCCGGTAACTTCCTGCGGTTGATCGGTTAGCCAAACTAAATCTAGAACTGATAGAAAACCAGTTGGGTTTGAAAAGAATCTGTTTCTGGACTCAATCCAGGTTTGCCATTTTTCTGGGGAAGTAGTCATGTATCAAGACTACCAAGTCTGCTACTGACCGAATTCGACTGCGACTATTTTGGCCTTGCCTTTATGACCAGCTTTGGCAAAATGCAGGACGTAGAACTCACCCGGCTTGATACTGGCAATTTCCTTTAACTCTTTCTGGACCTTCTTACCGGCATAAACCGATAGGGCTTCAATCAGGGTAGGCAGCGATGGACGGTGGGAACAGATCACCACGGCCTTTTGATCACTGACTAGAGTGTGGACCAGTTTTAATGCCTTAGCTGGGTTTGTCTTGGTACCGTGCTCTGTCAGTGGGGTCTTTTCCACCAGCTTCACCTGATGCTTCGCCACAAAAGGTAAAACAGTATCCAAGCAGCGTCGCCACGGACTTGTCACCACTAGGGCTGGCCCAAAGGCAGCCAGCTGGTCAGTTAGTGCTACGGCTTGGACTGCTCCGACCGGTAACAGTGGTCTGCTGGCCTCACCGCTTGACCATTCATCCCTGGGGGTGGCCTTAGCATGGCGGAGCACGACTACCGGAACTGTTTCTAGGAAGTTGGCTTCATCCAACTCCACTAAGGCATTCAGTGGCTCAATATCATGCTTATAGGTCATGCGCTTCTTGGCTTCTTTGATGCTCAACCAGGCAAAGCTGCCAACCTCATCATCGGGGGTAAAGTTTTGATTTCGCAACGCTTGGTCAGTTACTTCGGCGCTCCAGTAGTGGACCTGTTTCTTGTGTCCATTGTCTAGTCGATATTCGGAAACATATAACTTAACTCCGAGAGCTACCTTTAGGCCGGTTTCTTCTTTGATTTCACGAATAGCCGCCTCGGCTATTTGCTCATCCTTGTCGAGTTTTCCTTTGGGCCAGCTCCAGTCGTTATATCTGGTGCGATGGATCATGAGCACACGGAGCTCATCATCTTCTTTACGCCAGAGAATAGCTCCGGCTGCAACAACGGGCATTAGTTTTGATTTCCGGCACGCTGAGCATTGAGCATTAGTTGGTCTTGAACATCGACTAGACCAGAACTGTCCCTGCCCCCGTTGCGCAACCAGATTCCGTCAGCACCAAGGTGCCATGAATTAGATGTATCACTCATTGAAAGTTTGAAGAGATTATCCATTTCCTTTAAGTGATCTTCCTGTCTTAATCGAACAAGAGTTTCAACTCGACGGTCAAGATTACGATGCATCATGTCAGCTGAGCCGATGTAAACGATTGGGTCATTGTTATTGAGGAATCGGAACAC
>JAURJV010000082.1 GCA_030832065.1 Rhodoluna sp.
ACTGGAACTGCAGCTACCACAGCAATTTTCCTGAGTGCTTTCAAAGCCATTGGTGCTACCCAAGCTCAAACCATTTCTATGGTTGCCATCATGCTGGTTTTTTACGGTGGTCTTTCAATCGTGCTCAGCTGGAAATTCAAAATGCCGCTCTCTGTGGTTTGGTCAACACCAGGCGCTGCTCTAATCGCAGGGTCATCCCTGACTGGGCTTGGCATAAACAATGCCATGGGTGGTGTTCTAATCGCAGGTATTTTGCTGGCGATTACCGGGCTTTGGCCAGCACTTGGTCGACTTGTCTCAAAAATTCCTAAGTCGATAGCCAGTGCCATGCTGGCTGGAGTTATCTTCAGCTTCTGCGTTGCTCCTTTTGCGGCAAGTGCTTCCTACCCGCTACTGGTGCTTCCAGTAATCGTTGTTTGGGTTCTGCTCTACTGGCTGGCTCCACTCTGGGCATCACCTGCGGCGATTGTTCTCGCCTTCACTTTGATTGGTTTAGATCAGGGTCTCCAGGTTTCTGCCAGCGACTGGCTGATTTCAATCAACCCGGTCCTACCAACCTTTAGTGTTGCCAGTGTCTTGAGTGTTGGTTTGCCGCTGTATTTGGTTGCTATGGCTTCTCAAAACATTCCAGGTATAGCCATCATGAAGACCTACGGCTACGAAGTCCCATTCCGTGCCAGTTTGGTTTCAACTGGGCTCGCAACAGTCTTTGTTTCTCACCTTGGTGGATTTGTCATGAACCTGGCCGCGATTACAGCAGCACTCAACGCTAATGAACAAGCACACAAAGACCCAGCTAAGCGCTGGATAGCTTCAGTCTCCGGTGGTGTCGTCTACTGGATCTTCGCGCTCTTTACTGGAATAGCCGTCGCCTTCGTTTATCAAACCCCGAGAGAGCTACTTTTAGCAGCCAGCGGCTTAGCGTTACTTCCAACCATCGTGAATGCCTTCGCCACGATGGTTGAAATACCGAGCGAGCGAATTCCCGCCGTGATTGCTTTTTTGGTTGCTTCCTCTGGAGTCATATTCTTCTCGGTAGGGGCAGCGTTCTGGGCAATCCTCTTCGGATTAGTAATAATGCAACTGCTTAAACTAAAGCGACCGTTCGCTTAGATAAGGCCTCTGCGCTTTAGTAGCGAGTCAATAGTTGCATCGCGTCCACGGAAGTTTCTAAACATCTGCATTGAGTTCAATGATCCACCGCGAGCTAGCAGTGTGTTGCGGAAGTGATCGCCGTTGACACGAGTTAGCCCACCGTTAGCTTTGAACCACTCAACAGTGTCAGCATCGAGCACTTCAGACCAGATGTAACCGTAGTATCCAGCTGAGTAACCGCCAGCGAAGATGTGTGAGAAGTAGGTTGAACGGTAACGAGTTGGCACCGCGTGGTAGTCCAAACCGTAGTCAGCAATAGCCTTAGCTTCAAAGTCTTCAACGCTGGCGATGGTTGCATCGCTGTCCAGTGAGTGCCAAGCCAGGTCAAGAATCGCCGCAGCCATGTATGAGGTGGTGGCGTGACCCTCGTTGAAGGTAGAAGCAGCCTTTAGGTTGTCGATCCATTCCTGTGGCAGCTTCTCACCGGTCTCGTAGTGTCTTGCGTAGTTGTCCATAACCTCAGGCCAGGACAACCACATCTCGTTTACCTGAGACGGGAACTCGACGAAATCGCGCTCCACGCTGGTGCCTGAGAATCTCGGATACTTAACATCGCTTAGCATTCCGTGCAGTGCGTGACCGAACTCGTGGAACAGGGTAGTGGTCTCGTCGTAGGTCAAAAGTGTTGGCTGACCAGCAGGTGGCTTAGGGATGTTCAGGTTGTTGCAAACTACCGGTAGCTGACCCATCAGGTGGTTCTGGTCAACCAGGTTGTTCATCCAAGCTCCACCGCGCTTTGAGTCACGGGTATAGAAGTCGCCGATGAATAGCGCTAGCTTTGAGCCATCTTCGTTGAAGACTTCGAAGGCACGAGCTTCTGGGTGGTAGGTCTTGATGTCCTTGCGCTCTTTGAAGGTGATACCAAATAGCTTGGTGGCTGCAAAGAAGACACCATCCCACAGCACACGCTCCAACTCGAAGTATGGCTGCATAGCTGCTGTATCCAGGTTGTATTTAGCCATACGAACCTTCTCGGTGTATAGCGACCAGTCCCATGATTCCAACTGGAAGTTTTCACCAGCAGCTTCGATAGCCTTCTGCAACTCAGCACCTTCGGCCCGAGCATTGCGAACAGCTGCCGGAGCGATCTGCTTCATCATGTTGTGAACGTTGGTTGGGTTCTGTGCGTTGCGATCCTGCAACACATACTCGGCGTGAGTCTTAACGCCGAACAATTCAGCGCGCTTGGCACGAAGCTTGACCAACTTCAACAGGATAGGACGGTTGTCGTTATCGTTGTCCTGACCACCCTTTAGCAGAGAGTTCTTCATGATGCGTTCGCGAAGACCGCGGTGAGTAAGGCGGGCGAGCAGTGGGTGACCGGTGAAGTTCACCATGCCCACTAGATACTTGCCTTCAAGTCCGCGAGCCTTGGCGGCTGCAGAACAAGCGGCAATTTCGTTTTCGGTTAGTCCGTCAAGTTCGGCAACGTCATCAACAATTACTCCGAGGTCGTTGGTGTCATTGAGAAGGTTCTTACCGAACAGGGTCTCAAGAGTTGAAAGCTCCTCGTTTAGCTTCTTCAGCTCTTCACGTTGGGCGTCGGTTAGGTGAGCACCGGCGTGGGTGAAGTCACGGTAGTAGCGCTCCAGCAACCAGGAATCTTCGGTGTTTAGTTCAAGTGAGTCACGGTTGTCGTAAAGGTGCTTGATTCTTCCCCAAAGATTCTGGTTAAGGCGGATAGCGTCCATGTGGGCAGCAAGCTTTGGAGCAATCTCTTCTTCAATCTCATCCAGTCTTGGACTGGTGTCTGATGATGACTTGTTGTAGAAGACCATCATCATGCGCATCAAAACTTGACCGCTTAGTTCCATCTTCACGATGGTGTTCTCGAAGGTTACTTCATCCTGTTTGATGATCTCGTGAACTTCAGCTAGCTGCTGCTCACAACCCGCATAGAACGCAGGTAGGTAACTGTCTTCGTTGATCCGGTTGAAATCCGGCATTTCGTATTCAAGAGTTGAACGGAGGGCAAAAGGGTTTTCGGTTTCAAATGTCATGAGCAAAAGCCTAGCCCCAGGCTAAGACTTTATTGGCCCTGATAGCGAAAAGTTATTCAGCCGCAGGGGCTAAAACAACGTCCTTGACTGCTAATTCGTCGCCAGGCTTAAACTCAATGCTGGCGATACGTCCGGCTGCCTTTAGGTCAGCTACTAATAGTTCTAGTTTGTCGAGACTTTCGGCTGGGCTAATCAGGGTTGCCCTCTCAACATCTGCCTTCATCGAAGCCTGAGCATCACTCTTGGCCTTGCGGATACCAAACAGTGCTTGCTCAGCAAGGGGTAGCAGTTCCAGGTAGGTGCCATCAAGCCCCGTTGATAGTTCTTCGGGCTTAGGCCAGCTGGAACGGTGAATCGATTCACCGGACTGCCACCACGACCAAACCTCATCGGTTGCAAAAGGAATGAACGGTGCAAATAGGCGCAGCATGGTCAGCAGTGCTTGACGCAGAGCGATGATCGCTGATGCCTGCTCTTCTTTCGAGAAACCACCCTGACCGTAGGCACGTTCTTTGACTAGCTCAAGATAGTTATCGGTGAAGTTCCAGAAGAACTTTTCGGTCAGTTCCAGTGCTTTGGTGTGATCGTAGGAGTCAAATGCCTTAGTTGCGTCCTTAACCACTTCGGCAAGGTTTAGAAGCAGTGACTGGTCAACCGGAACAGTAACACT
>JAURJV010000015.1 GCA_030832065.1 Rhodoluna sp.
CCTTCAGGTCTTAGGTTGGCATCAACTTGCCACAGCGCTGGCTCTGGATTTACTTGATCCATTACGCGCATCAAGCGTGTTGCCAACTTGGTCTCTATCTCAAGATTAGATTCGCTGGCACTGTTTTCCGCCACGAATATGACGTCAACGTCGCTGATGTAGTTGAGCTCTCCCGCCCCACACTTACCCATACCGATGATGGCTAGCTTCGTGTTTTCAACCTTTTCAGCATCAAACTGTCCGTAGTCATTAGTGTTTGAAAGTTCCCACCGCGCTATAACTAAAGCCCAATCCAAGGCGACCGATGCGATATCCGCCAAGGCCTTAGCCACTGTAGCCAACTGTTCAGTGGGTTCCTCCTGAACTAAGTCGAAGTTTATTATCTCGAGTAAAGCAATGCGATAGCTCTGTCGCAGCGCAGTAACTAACTGGTCAGCGGAACTACTCCACCTGAGTTTCATCTGTTCGCCAAAGAGTTCCTGGTAACCAGACCTGGTTCTAATTCTCGCGCCATGGCTGAACACTTCTAGTGCTTCATGACAACGAAGCAGGAAGTCACCGAGCGCACTTGATGCGCCGAGCACGCGTAGCAGCGGCAATAAGTCTCCAGAGAGCATTAATCTTTCGACACTGCCCTTCGCAACTTCAGAGATTCGAAGTAGATAGATAAGCGCTTGATCCGGATTGGCAGTTTTGCCTAGTGACTCAAGTAAATCTTTGGCAGAAGAACCCAGTGTCTGGGTTGCCTGATCTAGGTTCGCCGAGGCGGATGCAAGATTATTGAAACCAAAGTGAGCCAGAACGCTTAGAGTTTGACTGGTCTGTGGTTCGTCTTGACTCATTAGAGAGTTTCGAGGTTTGTCTTTAACTCGTAAGGCGTAACCTGGGCTCGATAGTCGCTCCACTCGGCTCGCTTGTTAGCTAAGACATAACTGAAGACCTGCTCACCGAGAGTTTCGGCAGCAAGTTCAGATTCTTCCAGTTTTCTGATTGCGTGGTCGAGCGAAGTTGGAAGGGGCTGAATACCCATTGCACGCCGTTCAGAATCAGTTAGATTCCAGACGTTATCTTCGGTCTCTGCAGGTAACTCATAACCTTCTTCAATGCCTTTCAAGCCAGCAGCAAGAATCAGGGCGTAGGAGAGGTAAGGGTTAGCCGCAGAGTCTATGGCTCTGTATTCAACTCTTGAAGACTGTGATTTGTTTGGCTTGTATAGTGGAACTCGAACCAGCGCTGAACGGTTGTTATGTCCCCAGCACACAAATGATGGAGCTTCGCCACCACCCCAAAGACGCTTGTAACTGTTAACGTACTGATTGGTTACCGCAGTGATCTCAGGAGCGTGCTTTAGCAAGCCAGCAATGAAGCTCCGTCCTGTTTTTGACAGGTGATATTCGCCGGAAGCATCAAAAAATGCATTGGTATCGCCTTCAAAGAGTGACATGTGAGTGTGCATTCCAGAGCCTGGGTGCTCAGTGAATGGTTTCGGCATGAAAGTAGCGTAAACGCCCTGTTCGATAGCAACTTCCTTGATCACAGTCCTGAAAGTCATGATGTTATCTGCAGTAGTTAGGGCATCGGCATATCTGAGGTCAATTTCATTTTGGCCAGGACCACCCTCATGGTGGCTGAACTCGACAGAAATACCCAATTGCTCGAGCATGTTTACTGCTCGCATCCTAAAATCGTGAGCGGTTCCACCTGGCACGTTGTCGAAGTAACCTGCCTTATCAACCGGGATTGGTCCCTCTGGACCAATTTGCGATGACTTGAGAAGATAAAACTCAATTTCGGGGTGGGTATAGAAGGAAAAACCCATGCTGGCAGCCTTAGCTAGCGCTCTGCGCAGAACGTTGCGTGGATCAGCCGATGCGGGGACGGCGTCCGGCGTAGTTATGTCACAGAACATGCGCGCGGTGACATCGTCTCCCCCACGCCAAGGCAAGATTTGAAAAGTTGCTGGGTCTGGGTGGGCCAGCATGTCGGCTTCGTATGAACGAGCTAAACCTTCAATGGCAGAGCCATCAAAGCCGATCCCTTCAGCGAAAGCACCTTCTACTTCAGCAGGAGCAATTGCCACTGATTTGAGTGTTCCAGCAACATCGGTGAACCAAAGCCTGACGAAGCGAACGTTCCGCTCTTCTATAGTGCGCAGCACAAAATCGCGCTGTTTGTCCATGACAAAACCTTTCAATCTCTAACTACTAGGCTAATGCTTGTGACGAATGTTCGCCTAGCCCTAGTTCAAACCAACCCCACCGTTGGTGCCTTAGAGAGCAATATTGACTCGATATTTGCCCAAATCAAGGCAGCTGCTGAAGCCAAAGCCGATGTTGTGGTCTTTGGTGAGATGGCTATCACCGGCTATCCAATTGAAGATCTCGCCAGTCGCGAAACCTTCCTCTTGGATGTCGAGTTAGCGATTCGAACCCTAGCTAAGCGACTTGAAGCGGCAGAATTTAGAGACCTGGCGGTGGTAGTTGGTCACCCTGCTCTGGCCTCGGCTCAAGAACAGAACGGCTGGGCTATAGCCAAGAACTGTGCGAGCGTTATCCTGGGCGGGGAAATTATAGGCAGGTATGCAAAGCATCATCTACCAAACTATTCAGTCTTTGATGAGTATCGAATATTCGTTCCAGGTAATGACCTGCTTACTTTCGAACACAAAGGCCTAAAGTTCTCAACGGTAATCTGTGAAGACATTTGGCAGCAGGGTGGTCCAGTGGCAGAACTTTCCAGATCTGAAACGGATGTCTGCCTAATCCTCAATGGCTCCCCTTTTGAAATGGACAAGGATGATAAACGTCTAGCTCTTGTTACAGATTTAGCCAAGCGTCACAAGTGTGCGGCAGCCTACGTGAATTTGGTTGGCGGCCAAGATGATTTAGTTTTTGACGGTGACAGCATTATTGTCGACAGCAAGGCTCGACTTGTTGCTCGCTTGAAACAATTTAAGACTGAACTGCTCTGTGTTGACATTGAATCCAAAGATCACATCACCGTTGTCGGTGAGCACCATCTGAGCAAGCCAAACGACAACTGGCAGGTTTGGAACGCACTTGTTCTGGGGCTTCGAGATTATGTTCAAAAAAACGGTTTCAGCTCGGTCGTTCTCGGCTTGAGTGGTGGAATTGACTCAGCTGTTTGCGCAACTATTGCAGCGGACGCTCTGGGAGCCAGCAATGTGTTTGGAGTTTCAATGCCGAGCAGATACTCTTCTGCCGGATCCAAGGACGACGCAAAGGATCTAGCCGATCGCCGCGGAATCAACTATCAGATTCAGGCAATTGAATCAATGGTGTTACCGTTTGAGACTTCGCTTGAACTGGAAGGGCTTCCAGCAGAGAATCTGCAGGCTCGAGTCAGAGGTGTAATCCTCATGGCGCTTAGCAATAAGTATGGGCATTTGACCATCACTACCGGTAACAAGAGCGAGTTGGCTGTTGGGTATTCAACTATCTACGGAGACACCGTCGGTGGCTATGCCCCTCTGAAGGATGTTGAAAAGAGCTTGGTTTGGGAATTAGCTCGCTGGCGCAATGCCTATGCCTTGAGTAGAGGCGAAGTTGAGCCTATCCCCCTGAGTTCAATCGAGAAGGCACCATCAGCTGAACTACGCCCTGGCCAAGTAGATCAGGACAGCCTGCCACCATACGATGTTTTGGATGCAATCCTTGACGCCTATGTGAATCGCAGGAAATCCCTTGCCCAAATAGCTGAGTACGGATTTGATTTGGACATGGTCAAAAAGGTTCTCAAGCTGGTTGATCAAGCCGAATGGAAGCGGCGCCAGGCAGCGATTGGCCCTAAGATAACAGCAATGGCTTTTGGTCGGGATCGTCGACTCCCGATTACCAATAAATACAAGGGATGAGTTTTGACCGAAATAACTCCAAAACTAATTAGGACCGCAACCCTAACTCAATTTAAGGCTGAGGGTCGGAAATTCTCCTGTCTAACTTCCTATGACTCCCTAACTGCAGGAATCTTCGATGAGGCAGGCATCGAGGTGCTGCTAGTCGGAGACTCAGCTGCCGATAATGCTTTGGGGTACGAAACAACTTTGCCAATCACTGTTGACGAGATGATTCCGTTTGGTCGAGCAGTTGCGAGGGCTGCCAAACGGGCACTTGTTGTCGTGGACATGCCTTTTGGCAGTTACGAACAGGGTTCGGAAGTTGCTCTGGAGAACGCCATCAAACTAATGAAGCAAACTGGAGCTAGTTCAGTAAAGCTTGAAGGTGGTGAACGAAGTCGAGATCAGATTAAAGCTCTAACCACTGCTGGCATACCAGTGATGGCACACATCGGTTTTACCCCACAGTCCATCCACAATCTTGGTGGCTTCAAGGTTCAAGGTCGTGGCGAGGGCAGGGACCAACTGATTACCGATGCCAGAGCCATCCAGGAAGCTGGAGCTTATGCGGTTGTCTTAGAACTTGTCCCAGCAGAACTTGCAACCGAACTAACCAAGGAACTGTCAATTCCAACTATTGGCATTGGTGCAGGCTCTGGCACAGACGGACAGATTCTGGTCTGGACTGACTTC
>JAURJV010000083.1 GCA_030832065.1 Rhodoluna sp.
GGGTTAACTGCAACCGGGTGACCAACCAGAGTAAGCATCGGTAGGTCGTTGTTGCTGTCACTGTATGCGAAGGAACGCTTCAGTGAAATGCCACGCTCTTTAGCCAACTTCTTCATGGCTTTAGCTTTTTACTTTCCGTGCAGCGGTTTACCTAGGATTTCACCGGTTAGTGTTCCATCAACCTGAACCAGTCTGGTTCCCAGTGCTCCGGTTAGTCCCAAACGCTTAGCAATCTCTTCACCCATCTCCTGGGGAGCAGCGCTGATGATCCAAACCTCACGACCGGCTTCGATGTGCTGCTGAGCAATACGGGCGGTTTCTGGCCAAACCTTGGCTTTGATGTTGTGGTCGTAAACTTCAGAGATCATTGCCATCAGCTGGGCATAGCTTTGACCTTTTACCAGTTCTAGGGCTCGGTCTTTGATGGCGTTTAGCATGTTATCGGTTTCACCGCGGCTGATGAAACGAAGCTGGTGCCAGAAGAAAGCGAAGAAATCTTTTCTAGGGAAGAAGTTCTTACGGTAGGCAGCTCTGGCGAATTGGAAACTGGTTGACCCACGCACAAGCGTGTTGTCAATGTCGAAGAAAGCCGCCGCTGGCTTTTTAGGGGTATCTGCCACCTGACAAGTCTAAGTTGATTAACCTAGAGGGGTGAGCAAAACCATCGACTTGACCCTAATTGGTAAGTCTGGCTGTCACCTCTGTGATGAAGCCAGGGTTACCGTCAATGCGGTGGTAGGTGCCTTCAGGGCAGAGAACACCGGAGTCGCCAGACATGTTCAGGTGAACCTGGTGGAGCACGACATCTTGGTTGATGAGGAACTCTACAACCAGTACTCGGAGGAAGTTCCAGTGCTACTGATCAATGGCAAGATTCATAACTACTGGCGTATCGACCCAGTTCGGCTCCGTGGAGCGCTAGATGAGCTGATAAGTAAATGAAAGTAATCAAAGGGTCGAAAGAGGTCAGAGCTGCAGCTAGAGACTATGAGAAGTACTCGAGTAATCTGCAGGGTGACCAGGATGTCCGTGATTACAAGCAACTACCGCTAGAAGTTGACCCACCAGATCACACCGCCCTGAGGGATTTACTAAACCCTTGGTTTAGTAAAGATTCGGTAGGAAAGTTTGCTCCTGAGTTTAGAACTATTGCTAAGAACCTGATTGATTCATTTGGTCATGAGGTTGAGGTTACCCACGAGCTCGCATTACAGATGATTGTTCAGTGTTTAGGTGTTGTCTTTGGGAGACCGCAGGATGTTGAAGAGTGGTATTCATGGGGACCGGATACCTGGATAACCGATGAGGATGGTATTCGTCACGGCGATCACCTAGATAGGTATCTACTGAAGACCTTTGATGAGTTAAATCAGACCCCAACCGATGACCTGTTTGGTGTTCTCAATAGAGCAGAGATAGCAGGAAGAGCTCTTACCCGTAAAGAGAAGTATGGGATGGCCAACCTGGTCCTAGCCGGTGGCAGGGATACTGTTGTGAAGCTGATCTCTGGCTGTTTATGGCATTTAGCTAATAATGAAGAGCACAGAACCAAGCTAAAGAATGAACCAGAACTAATTCCTGACTTTATTAGTGAGATGGTGAGATTCCTCTCACCACTACCGATGATGCATAGGGTTGACGTAGCTGAAACTACTAACCCTGAGGAACCTAAATATGCTTGGTTATCGTTTATTTCAGCCAATCAAGATTCAACAGTTATTCCTGAACCAGAACAGATCAAGCTAGATCGTGGGGCTAACCCGCACCTTGGTTTTGGTTACGGAAGACACTCCTGCATCGGTATGCACCTAGCCCAACTAGAGGCAAAGATCGTCCTGGAACTTTGGCTAGAGAAGTTCTCGTCCTGGGAAGTCTTAGCAGAATCGGAACTGCTATTTGATTTTGAGGACTACAAGTTCATTCCATCCAGATTCCATAGCCTTCACCTCAGCCTCCAAAAATAGTTTCAAAACACCTTGAAATGGTGTTGTATTATTACTACATAGCAATTATGCTACATACATGGGACGTAAACCTAAATCAGATGAAGAGTTAGTCTTCAACCGGCTAGAAGCCATTAGGACAAAGGCAGGCTTTACTAGGCAACAACTGGCAGATGCCGTCGATGTTCACTATCAAACCATCGGCTATATCGAGAGAAACGAATATAGCCCGAGCCTCGTGCTCGCCCTGCGTATCGCAAAAGCACTAAACAAAAAAGTAGAACAAATCTTTAGCTTGGAGGAAATCTAATGGCTGCTAAAAAACCAAACACTAAAAACGCTGAAAAACAAGTTGCTGAACTTGAGGCGATGGTCCAGGATCTGAAACGAGAAATCACCGAGTTGAAAAAAGCAAAGATTTCGATTGGCGGTAAGCCACTAAAAATGGCTTTTGATGAACCTAGTGTTGAGCAAGCATTTATCAGATTCTTTAGAAACGAGACGATTTTCGCTGGATTTAGAAATACTCCGGCTCGGGTGATAATTACTCTTCTGTCTGTTTCTGTTCTATTTGGCTACGGCTATTACGCATTTCTAAATACTTCTGTGGCAATTTGGTATCTTGCCTTGATTCTCTTGGTATTGCTAATGAATGCAATTTCAGTTCGCTTCGTATTCCAGATGGAAGGCAATACGCCTAAGCACGTCCTAGATGAATACCACCTGAGACGCAGAAACAAAGCCAAGGAGAGATCACACGATGCCCTCAAGAGCTTCATCGGCTTAATTATCACCGGCGGCCTAATCTACGGATACAAAGACCAGATCTTCGGTGGAAAAGAGTTCGGCGATGAGTTTCTGCCAGAGGCAGTATTCAATTTCACACTGAATAGCGGTCAACAGCTCGTGCTTCTTCTCTTTGTGATTGGCTACGTCTCTTTGGTTAAGTACTTCAGCTATGGACTTCGCGGTGAGCCATTCATTTCAAATGAAGAGGACAAGAAGCTCAGGGACAGCTAACTGAGGTTCTGATCAGCCCAAATCTCAATAGCACTCTTGATGTATTTGGCTAGGCCCGGCTCGAACGACTCATATGTCGCTTCGAA
>JAURJV010000084.1 GCA_030832065.1 Rhodoluna sp.
GGGTCAGTATGCCTAACCGCAGCTAGCAGTTCATCTTCTACCTGCTCTAAACCAGACTGAATAATCTTGATCAGATCTTTATCGACAACTTTGCGAAGCTGGTTGGGAAGACTCACCTTGCTCATCAGCTTGCCTTCCTAGCGCTATGGATAGCGACAATACCAAAACTAGCATTACGGTAATCAGCTGAGACAAACCCTGCCTCTTCAAGCCAAGCAACCAACTGCTTCTGGTTAGGCCAGGCCAAAATAGATTCGGCTAAATACTCGTAGGCTCCCATGTTCTTGGCAAGTAATTTACTAAGTCTCGGTAGCACTCGCTTCAGGTAGAAACCGTAAAGCTGTTTCAAAACAGGAGTGCTGACCTGACTGAATTCACAAATAACAACCTTGCCGCCTGGCTTTAACACACGAAGCATTTCGGCTAAAGCGGTTTTAGGTTCCTGCACGTTTCGTAAACCAAAAGATATTGTTACCGCATCAACTGAAGAATCTTTGAACGGTAACTTGGTGGCGTCAGCAAAAACAAATTCCAATTCGGGGTGACGCTGCTTACCAACCTCAAGCATGCCCTTGCTGAAATCACTGGCGATGACTTTGACCCCGGGTTTTAGAAAAACGATTGAGGAAGAACCGGTGCCGGCTGCAAGATCAAGGATGGTTTGACCTGCGACTGGGTTTACCGCACGCAAAACTTTTCTACGCCAAATGCGGTCTTGCCCGAACGAGAGCAGGTCATTGGTTCGATCGTAGCTTTCCGCTACCGAATCAAACATGGCAGCGACTTCAGAAGGTTGCTTGGCCAAGTCTGCTTTATTCACTAACCAAGTCTACCCGCAGTGTTTTATTGCTTCTTAGCCTTTTTTCTCAACCGCAGGCTGTTAACGGAAGCCAATGTCAAAAGACCAAAGGCCGCCGCTGCCAAACCAACTCCCCAAGCTAGCGCCCCGTTGAGGAACTCATCGGAAGGAGTTTCTCTGGTCAGCACCAGACTCTTGATTTGAACCGGTTCTGAGTTAGCTGGGGTAAGTGGCATCTTGGCGCTATCGCCGGTACCTAATTGGAAGACTTTGAATTGACCTTCGACAGTGTTCAACTGCATTTCCGGTCCGCTGGGTAACTGAAAGAAGTTTGGGTTAGGTAGATGTCCTGGTTTGATCCCGATCGGAGGGAGGGTAACTCTTTCAACATCATCGTAGAGCTCATCTAAATGGTGATGTCTTTCCCGGTCGCCATCTTCCAGCTCTGGTGGTGACTGGGGTTGGGTGTCTTCAACTTCAGATTCTGAAGAACCCCCTGGCGTCCAATCCTCGGCGAATGCAGTCCCCGGAAGGCTAAAAACCATGATTGCGACGAGGGCCAAAATGGCTCTACGCATACGTGATTCCTCCAACTTGATTAGACTTCCAAAGGGTTCTAAATTCAAGAATATCCCAGGGTCAATTAAGCTCAACAGGCGATTTGCCCCTTTCACAGACAATACTCAGCCGAAGAAAAGCCATGAACTTACTAGTCTCCAGCAAGGCAATCAGCCCTGAGGAGCTAGGCGCAGCTGAACTGACTGATCTTTTAGGTTCCACCACTATCGCCTTCCTCAAGGAGGGCGAGGGTTTGCTCGGCTGGGGCGAAGCCACAAGGCTGAGCGCTATCGGCAAGGACAGAATTACCAAACTTGCCTCAGCCTGGATGAACCTGGTGGCCGAAGCAGAAGTAACCGATGAAGTAAAGGTAAGCGGCAGCGGTCTGACTGGCTTTGGCAGTATCACTTTTAGTGAAGATAGCCAAGAGATGAGTGTTCTTATCATCCCCCAAGTCATCATTGGCAAAACCAAGAGCAGCTTCTTTATCACCACAATCAATACCACTCTGGCAGAGGCTAAAGCTCTGATCAAAGAACAGCCAGAGGCCAAACACCTGGAATTCCAACCGGGAAACATAAGCACGGAAAATTTCGAGAACAATGTAGTCAGAGCCAAAGCACTAATTGCTGACGGCGAGCTTGCCAAGGTTGTTCTTGCTAGAGATTTGGTTGCAACAGCAACTAACTTCAACCCAAACCCAGGTTTACTAAAACTGGCTAACCAGTATCCCTCCTGTTACACCTACCTGGTCGATGGGATGTTTGGGGCTAGCCCTGAACTTTTACTTTCAGTTGAAAATAAAAGTGTGAGTGCAAGGGTTCTAGCAGGAACTGCAGGTCGCGGCACCGATGTTGAAGTTGATAAAGCCATCGGTGAAGCACTAGCCAATTCACATAAAAACTTAGACGAACACAAATACGCAATTGACTCGCTAACAGCAGCCATGAGTGAACTGTGTATTGAGATTGAAGCAAGCAGTATGCCATTTAGCTTGGCACTACCTAATCTCTGGCACCTAGCCAGTGATGTTTCAGCGAAACTAAAAGATAATGCAACATCACTGCAACTGCTTGAAGCTATGCATCCAAGTGCTGCGGTTGCTGGAACGCCTAGGGACAAAGCCCTCGAAGTTATTAAAGACTTAGAAGAAATTGA
>JAURJV010000085.1 GCA_030832065.1 Rhodoluna sp.
CGCCAGCGTTCATCCTGAGCCAGGATCAAACTCTCCGTAAAAGTTTTTTAGGAACAAAGCAAGCTCTGTTCCAAGTTTTACGAAACCCCCGGAATTGGGGGAATCAATTTGATCTGACTAAATCAGATTGTCTGACAATCTGTCTAACCAATAAATACTGAACATGAAAGGGCAAGCCCTTTCAAGCCAGGTTCTTGGCATCGACATTGTGCACGCTGTTGAGTTCTCAAGGATCGGATGCATCTACGATTTCCCGCTAGGGTCCTCCGCAGAGCAACTTCACTAACTTAGCACCGATTCGCCATATATCCAAGAGATATACAGCGAAAAACCCAATAAATTTCGGGCCATTTTCGATTGATAAGTTTTCAATCAAACGCGTCAAATCGGGCCTGAAAGCCTTATTTTTAGCGGTTTTGATTGGTTGCACTTGAGCCGGGATCCTAAGCAGGATTCCCAAACTTTGGGCAACGAGTACTTAGATTACGCCTTAAATCAGTTCTAGTCAAATCAAACCAAGGGTTTTTGGCTATTTTTCTAGGAAAATTCCTGCCAAAGTCTTCTTGCCTCGACGAAGTACAGCAAATTGCCCCAAAATGGTCGAATCCAGGGTGGCTAGCTCATCCTCCACCTTCAAATTGTTCAGGTAAACGCCGCCCTCGGCTATAGCTCGGCGTGCCGCACCCTTGCTGGCTACCAAACCAGTCTCAGCCAGTAGATCTGAGATAGAGGCACCCAACTTGGTGGTGACGTTTGGAAGTTCCAGTAGCGCCGAGCGAAGTGTCTGAGCATCAAGCACAGCCAAATCCCCTTGGCCGAATAGCGCTTGAGACGCGTCGATTGCGGCTTGGGCTGCTTCAGCGGAATGAACGAGAGTTGTGACTTCTAGTGCGAGTCGTTTTTGAGCAGCACGAAGATGAGGCTCAGCTGCGACTTGTTTTTCTAAATCTTCAATTTCAGATTTGCTCACAAAGGTAAAAACTTTCAGCAAGTTAATTACGTTGGAGTCTTCCACGTTCAACCAGAATTGATAAAAAGCGTAAGGCGAAGTAAGTTCAGGGTCCAACCAGATTGCGTTACCTTCAGACTTACCGTATTTCTTTCCCTCAGAATCGGTAATCAAAGGCGTAGCTAAAATGTGAGCGCTCTTACCTTCAACTTTGTGAATCAGATCTGTACCGCTGGTGAGGTTTCCCCATTGATCACTTCCACCAATTTGTAAAACACAATTATTTCTGCGGAACAATTCCAGGAAGTCCATGCCCTGAAGGATTTGATATGAAAACTCAGTGTATGAAATTCCAGCATCAGAATTAAGGCGAGCAGAAACAGCGTCCTTGCTAAGCATTTTTCCAACTCGGAAGTGCTTACCGATGTCTCTAAGGAAATCTATTGAACTCATTGACTGGGTCCAATCTAAGTTGTTTACCAGCGATGCGCCGTTGGTTCCCTCAAATGAGAGAAAACTTCTAGCTTGCCCTTCCAGACGTTTTACCCAACTCTCAACAGTTTCCTTGGTATTCAAAGTTCGCTCGGCTGTTGGTTTGGGATCACCAATTAGACCGGTAGCTCCCCCGATAAGCGCTATCGGTTTGTGACCGGCAAGTTGCAGCCTTCGCATCACTAGCAGCTGAACCAGGTTACCAAGATGCAAACTTGCAGCAGTTGGATCAAATCCGCAGTAGTAGGTGATTGAACCAGCGTTTAGAGCTGCTCGAAGTTCTGCCTCATCGGTGGATAGACCAATCAGTCCTCGCCACTTTAACTCTTCCCAGATTTCCTTGAAAGAGGAGTCGTTGGTTTGCGCTTCGAGCACTTGCTTGGTGGCCATGTTTAAAACCTAGCGGCTTCCTGCTGGTACTAGTTTTCGCAACGCACTTATCTGATCCAAAACTCTCGGTACGCTGGTCCCACCAATCCCGGTCCGAGATTTGATTGAGCCTGAAACGCTGAGCACTTCCCGGACATCTGGCGTTAACATGGGGCTTATTGCCGTCAATTCCCCATCGGATAACTCATCAAGTTCAAGAGCTTTAGCTTTAGCAAATGTTACTAGCTTTCCAGTGATTTCTTGGGCTTCCTTGAAGGGTACCTTTTTACGAATTAACCACTCAGTGACATCGGTGGCTAACGAATAGCCAGCAGTTGCTAGTTCTTCCATTCGTTCAGTGTTGAACTTGGCAGTAGCAACCATGCCGGTGAATGCAGGCAGGACAAGCCCTAGGCTGTCCAAAATATCAAAAACAGGTTCTTTGTCTTCCTGGAGATCACGACTGTATGCAAGTGGCAAGCTCTTAAGGGTTGCTAGCAGACCAGCAAGATTGCCAATAGCGCGCCCAGCCTTCGCCCTGGTGAGTTCAGCAAGGTCAGGATTGTTCTTCTGTGAAACAAGTGAGGCTTCAGTGCTGAAAGCGTCGGCCAACTTAACATAGTCAAATTCAGCAGTGGACCAGATGATTAATTCCTCTGCAAATCTGGAAAGGT
Source organism: Rhodoluna sp. (assembly GCA_030832065.1). Classification (GTDB taxonomy): domain Bacteria; phylum Actinomycetota; class Actinomycetes; order Actinomycetales; family Microbacteriaceae; genus Rhodoluna. Next base: position 2,485 of record JAURJV010000085.1, read on the forward strand.
TAATCGAAATCAAGGTGCCAATAAAGGCAAACTCTGCCACAACGTCTCTACTCGATGTGGCGTCGATGGAGTTAGGTAGCGGTGCTCCAAGCCCAAGAGCTTCGGATACCACAGCAGGATCAAGGGCAAGCGAAGTTCCTGCTATGTCGCCTGCTCCGTAAGGAGAAAAAGCAGCACGTTTACTCCATTCGCCTAAACGCTCTAAATCTCTTACCAACGGCCAAACGTGCGCTAACAGGTGGTGTGAAAGAAGCACGGGTTGGGCATGTTGGAAGTGTGTGCGGCCAGGCATTGGTTCACTCAAATGTTCTTGAGCCAGCGTGGTCAAAACATCAATCAGGTCTAAAACCTGGTTTCTAAGAACTTCTGCCTGATCAATAAGGTAGTAGCGAATTACCAACGAGGCATGATCGTTACGAGCTCTTCCAGCTTTAACTTTGCCGCCTAAGTCCGGTCCAACCATTTCTATCAAGCCACGATCTAAGGCAGAGTGAACATCACTGTCAGTGGGCTTAGGTGTGAACATTGCCCCGACAACTCGTTTGTCTAGCTCAACCAAGGCTTTATCAATGCGAGCCAGTTCTGGTTCTGTAATGAAACCAGCGGCTTTGAGCGCAAGAATGTGTGCTCGGGTCGCAGCAATATCGTATTTTGCTAGACGCCAATCAAAATGGATTGAACGAGAAAGCGCTGCAACCGAATCTTCGGTTGGTCCGCTAAAGCGTCCACCCCAAAGATTAGTGCTGTCGTTC
>JAURJV010000086.1 GCA_030832065.1 Rhodoluna sp.
CATATTCGTGGCGGAAAACAGTGCCAGCGAATCTAATCTTGAGATAGAGACCAAGTTGGCAACACGCTTGATGCGCGTAATGGATCAAGTAAATCCAGAGCCAGCGCTGTGGCAAGTTGATGCCAACCTAAGACCTGAAGGACGCTCAGGCGCTTTAGTAAGGACACTCGAATCACATGTCAATTACTATCAGCGTTGGGCCTCCAACTGGGAGTTTCAAGCACTTATCAAAGCGACACCTATTGCCGGTGACATCGAACTTGGTAAGCGCTACAAAACCGAACTTGAACCGCTTATCTGGAGCTCAAGCCTCAGAGAAAACTTTGTTGAGTCTGTTCAGAAAATGCGAGAGAGAGTCACCGAAAACATTCCCGCAGAAGAGCTAGATCGGCAGATCAAGCTAGGTGTCGGCGGTCTTCGGGATGTTGAATTCACAGTTCAATTACTTCAACTGGTGCACGGGAGAAATGACCCATCGGTTCGTTCGGCGGCAACACTCGAAGCGATAGCTGAACTATCTGCTGGCGGATACATCGGTAGAACAGAAGCAACCGAATTTGCCAAACACTACCGCTTCCTCAGATCACTTGAGCATCGAATCCAGTTAATTCAGCTGCGCCGTACGCACCTAATGCCAGTTGACGAGATTGAGCAGCGCGCAGTTGCGAGGTCACTCAATACTGATTGGTCGGCCGATAAGTTACTTATTTATTGGCAGCAGGTTAAGGGTGAAGTAAGGGCACTTCACCAAAGGATCTTCTATCGACCGCTATTGCTTGCTGTTTCTAAGTCCGAGGGAGGCTTGGAACTAAGTTCGGAACAAATACACGATCGCCTAGCAGCCATTGGTTTCCTTGACACTAAGAGCGCTCTTTCGAATATCGAAGCATTGACCACGGGGTTAACTAGAAGAGCCCAAATTCAAAGACAGTTGCTTCCCGTGCTCCTCGAATGGTTTGGTCAGGGTATTGACCCGGATGCAGCGCTAGTAGCCTTCAGACGCCTCTCAGAGAACCTAGGAGAGTCGCCATGGTTCCTGCGGATGCTCAGGGATTCTTCAGGTGCTGCTGAAAGATTGACCCTCGCCCTATCTTCATCAAAACTTGCAACGGGAATGCTCGAAGTCATCCCCGAAGCTGCATCTTGGCTTGAAGACGCTCAGAAACTTGAGCCGGTTTCCATCGAGTCGCTAACCAAAGAGGCCGAGTCATTACTTACCCGTCAGACTTCTTTGGAAGACTACGGAAAGTCGATTCGAGCTATTCGTCGCAGAGAAACTTTACGGCTAGCCTTAGCCGAAATTGTTGGTGACCCTAATTTTGAAGATGCATGCTTATCCATCAGTGAACTGTGTCAGTGGTATCTGAGCGCCCTAACTAACGGAGCGCTTCGCTTCCTGGAGTTTGAAGGGGAACCAGCCCATGATCTAATTGACATTGGTCTGGTAGCTATGGGCCGCTTCGGGGGAAGTGAGCTGGTATTTGGTAGCGATGCAGACCTCATGGTTGTTTACCAACCGTTACCTGGAATTAGTGGGCAAGTTGCTCAAACTATTACCGAGGCGGTGGTCAGTGCAGTAAGAATTCAGGCGGTAGACCCCTTACTTGAGTTTGAAATAGATCTTGGTCTGCGCCCTGAGGGAAAGAATGGGCCGATCGCAAGATCGCTTGAGTCATACACCCAGTACTACGCAAGGTGGGGAGACATTTGGGAAAACCAAGCGTTACTTCGGGCGAACATGTTCCACGGTTCGTTTGAGCTTAGAGAAAAGTTCGCTCAGCTTGTAGACCGGTACCGATACCCAGAGAATCTCAGCAATGAGTCAATACTGGAAATTAGAAGAATCAAAGCAAGAGTTGAGACTGAGCGTTTGCCTTTTGGTGCAGATCCGGCAAGGCACCTCAAACTGGGTAGAGGCTCACTCTCCGACGTCGAATGGTTAATTCAGCTTTTGCAACTCAAGCACGGAAGTAAACATCCATCAATTAGGACTGCAAGCACACTAAGCGCGCTTCGGGCCTTAGTAAGCGAACAACTTCTGGAAGGACATGATGCGAGAGTACTGGAGGAGAGTTGGTTGCTCAGCTCGAAGATTCGTGCAGCGATTTATCTCTGGTCCGGAAAGAGATCAGACCTGCTACCTAAAGATAGAAAGCAACTAGACGCCATCGCTAGAATCCTGAAATTACCTAGAGGTTCCGCTACGAACCTTGAAGAAGACTACTTGGCTAAAACACGGCGGGCGAGAATGGTTTTTGAGCGAGTATTCTTCGCTTAAAAGTGAAATGGGCCACCCGAAGGCAGCCCAGATCATTTTTGTCTTTAGACCCCGTAGTAAAGTTCGAACTCGTATGGGTGAGGGCGTTGAGCGAATGGCTTGATTTCCTTCTCGCGCTTGTAGTCAATCCAAGTCTCAATAAGATCCTTGGTGAAGACATCGCCGGCGAGCAGGTAGTCGTGGTCGGCCTCTAGCGCCCTTAGAACTTCTTCGAGGGAGCCTGGTACCTGAGGGATGTTCTTGGCTTCCTCTGGTGGTAGCTCGTATAGGTCCTTGTCTACCGGTGCGTGCGGTTCAATCCTGTTCTTAATTCCATCAAGTCCAGCCATCAGCATCGCTGCGAAGGCTAGATAGGCATTACCTGAGGCGTCTGGAGCACGGAACTCAATACGCTTTGCCTTTGGGTTGGTTCCAGTCATCGGGATACGAATAGCAGCTGATCGGTTACCTGCGGAGTAAACCAGGTTAACAGGAGCTTCGAAGCCTGGAACTAGTCGGTGGTAGCTGTTTACGGTTGGGTTAGTGAAAGCTAGAAGGCTTGGAGCGTGCTTCAGCAGACCGCCGATGTACCAGCGAGCGATGTCGCTGAGGCCGCCGTAACCATTCTCGTCATAGAACAGTGGCTTACCGTCTTTCCAAAGTGACTGGTGAACGTGCATGCCTGATCCGTTGTCACCGAAAAGTGGCTTCGGCATGAAAGTTGCAGTCTTGTTGTAGTTGTACGCAGTGTTTTTGACGATGTACTTAAACTTAAGCACGTCATCAGCTGCCTTCAGTAGTGTGTCAAAGCGATAGTTGATCTCACACTGCCCAGCGGTTCCAACTTCGTGGTGGCTGCGCTCAACCGATAATCCAGCCTTTTCTAGGTTCAAAACGATTTCATCGCGGATGTCGGCCAGATGATCAACTGGTGAAACTGGGAAGTATCCACCCTTGAATGGGGTCTTATTGCCGAGGTTTCTACCGCCATCAGATTCAGTTTCTCTTGCTGTATTCCAGGTTCCCTCGATGGAATCAACGAAGTGGTAAGCGGTATTAGCTTTGGTCTCGTAGCGAACTTCATCAAAGATGAAGAACTCAGCTTCTGGAGCAAAGTAGGCAGTGTCCGCAATACCAGTTGATGAAAGATAGGCCTGAGCCTTCTTGGCAACCTGACGAGGGTCCTTGCCGTAGATTTCACCGTTACGTGGGTTATAAATGTCGAAGTTCATCACCAGGGTCTTTTCAACTCTGAATGTGTCGATGTATGCAGTTGTCACATCAGGAATTAGCTGCATGTCTGATTCGTGAATCGAAGCAAAGCCCCGAATTGAGGATGCGTCGAAGAGTTGACCGTTAACGAAGAACTCTTCATCGATCTGGCTAACTGGGAGATTGAAGTGCTGTTGAACACCAGGAAGGTCTGTAAACCTAACGTCGACGAACTTTACGTCCTCGTCCTTTATGTATTTGATAACTTCAGCTGGAGATTTAAACATCGGTAAACCCTTTTCAAGTCGTAATTTCTGGCCCCTACTGGGCACAAGAACACCTTATAACTGCCTGGTTATCGACTTGCTGAGGTTATGTTTCGGGAATGTAAAACTTAGCCCCTAGCGCATGCGCTTAGACGGTCTAACCTTCATCGGGTCAATCCCCTTGGGGATCGGTAAGAGTGACCGGTTATCCAGTGCTGAAAGGCGGTTCTGGACAGCAGCAATTTCGGCTCTATTCATGGTGCGCTTGAGTCGACGGACGGCCTTCTCCATCTGCTTTAGGGGAGTGCCATGCTCGTCTTCTGAACAGTAGAACATGTGAACTGTGACACCGCTAACTGCGCGCTGAACCTTGCGCCGCTCTTCCTCGAGCATCGCCTTGGTGCTGGTGGCTGCACCATCGCCCATCAGCACGACTCCAGCTGGTCCGACAACGCGGAAGATCATGTCCTTGGTTCTAGGATTTACCGCAATCGGCTGATTGGTGCCTTTATAGGAACGACGAGTAAGTGTGCCTACCGCAATGCTGACTCGACCTGGCTCGTTGGCGAACTTGACGTAAACCGCGCTGTTGGCTTTGCGACTGATTACTAGTAGAGCAGACAGATACCCGGTTACTAAACCAAGAACACACCAGAGGATAATACCTAGGTAGGCAAAGCCTGAAATAAGCGCACCGACAACGCTCATCGCGACAAAGACTAAAACTCCGACAACAATTGCAAGTGGGACAGCCTTAGGGTCCTCCTTCTTCAGGAAGTCAACGCCATCTTTGAACTGGGAAAAAATCCCTGGAGCTTTGTTCGGGTCTCTTGGTTTCTTCTCTTTTTTTGCCATGGTATTTAGCCTATTGGTTCCTTATTAGTTAACTGCTTGGCTGAAGCCCTCTTTGGCGGCAGCTTCGGCTAGGTGTTGAAGATGTTCAGGGATTTCCTGCCCACGCTTAATCATGCTCTGTGCCCAGAGCCTTCCAGCCCTGTAACTACTTCTCACCAGCGGGCCACTGAGGACACCGAGGAAACCTATCTCTTCAGCAATGTTTTTGAGCTCAACAAATTCCTGAGGCTTAACCCAGCGGGTCACCGGATGATGTTTCACTGATGGTCGCAGATACTGCGTGATGGTGACAATGTCTGTTCCAGCATCATGTAGATCGTGCAGAGCCTGGACTACCTCATCAATTTCCTCGCCCATGCCGAGAATCAGGTTGCTTTTGGTCACTAGGCCAGCGTTTCTGCCTTGGGTGATTACATCTAGTGATCTGTCGTAACGGAAGGCAGGTCTGATCTGCTTGAAAATTCTGGGAACGGTTTCTACGTTGTGTGCAAACACCTCAGGCTTGGCATCAAAGACTTTCTGAAGCAAAGCTGGATTGCCACTGAAGTCAGGAACAAGAATCTCTACTCCGGTGCCTGGCGACTGCTTGTGTATTTGTCGGATTGTTTCCGCATAAAGCCATGCACCTTCATCAGGGAGGTCATCTCTGGCAACACCGGTCACAGTTGCATAGCGCAGAGCCATCTTCTTGACAGACTGGCCAACCCTTCTCGGTTCGTCCGGGTCAAGGTTCTCAGGTTTACCAGTGTCAATCTGGCAGAAGTCACATCTTCTGGTGCATTGAGCGCCACCGATTAGAAATGTTGCTTCACGGTCTTCCCAGCATTCATAGATGTTTGGGCAGCCAGCCTCCTGGCAAACTGTGTGCAGTCCTTCGATCTTGACCAGAGTGTGCAGTTCACGATACTCCGGCCCCATTTTTGCCCGAGTCTTAATCCACTCCGGCTTGCGCTCAATGGGGATCTCCGCATTGCGCGCTTCAATGCGCAACATACGCTTTGGAGATTCAGATTCTTGACTCACCTTGTGACTTTTCCAATCTTGGTCAGATGCTTCTGGAGGACCTGCGCAGCCATGGCCGGTGTTATCTCTTTCTGAAGCAACTCGCTAATAGTACTCGTTTGTGCATCCTTGATGCCGCAGGCGATTATGGTTTCATAAGGTTTCAGTGAATTATTGCAGTTCAGAGCAAAGCCATGCATAGTGGTTCGATCGGCAACACGGATACCGATAGCTGCTATCTTCACGTGGGTATTGCCCACTGGTGCCCAAACCCCTGATCTTCCATCAACGCGTTCAGTGTGAAGCCCAAATTCAGCTACTGTATCGATTAACACCTGTTCCAACCACCGCACGTAACCGACGACATCAATTGGGTCAGGCAATTTCATGATTGGGTAGCCGACGAGTTGGCCAGGGCCATGCCAGGTAATCTTCCCGCCGCGATCAACGTCTATTACGGGGGTTCCATCCATTGGACGCTCTTCGTCCTCGGTCCGCTTACCTGCTGTATAGACACCATCGTGTTCTAGAAGAAGAACCGTATCTTCACGTTCACCCGAGGCCACTTGGGAATGTACTCTACGTTGAATTTCCCAGGCTTGTTGATAGTCAACGAAATTTGGGCTCAGGCCAACTACTTCGAAGATTGTCATGTGATAAGTCTAAATCTTTCCAAACCTGCCCGAAATCACTGTTATCAACAGAGGTCAGTGAATCAAGTTTCTTAGCTATTTGCCTATCAATAATCTACTTATGCTAACTTTTAGCCCCTCTCTTCGTCACCATGCCGTGATCAGAATCCTGAGGCGGAGCCTGAAATACTCTATTTGGCTGGTCAGCGACCGCCGTAGCGATGGATCAAGAGAACTACTGTTAGTTCCAAGTCGTTTTGTGGCTTGGCCGATTATGTATCAACGGCTGAGCAAACTTGAACCGAGGCTGGTTCGCTTGAGAAATGGCAAAGTAGCGTTCCTGATTCTCGAGAACGAGATAGAGCAGGTAGTTTCAAATGCCTCAGCCAGTGCCCCGAAAACCAACCTTGATCCACTTGCTGGTTTTATACCTGCTTCCAGAACCAGATTTAAGGCAATCTGGATGCTTGTAGGTCTTTCGAGTCTCGTGATTGTTCTGTTTGCAACTACGGGTTCTGGAACTCCTGAAACTAAAAACAAAAACGACGAAGGCTCATCTGCCTGCCTCGTCGAGCCTTACCCAATAGAAATTAACCTAGATGAATTCAAGGCTGGGAAATTCACTAAAGACGGTGTGAAGTTTAACTTCGCTGCTTTGAATCAAAACGGTGGGCTCTATTCGATTCGAATCCGCAGACTCTGTGATGGAAAACTTTACCAAGGTAAAGCCTGGAAGAGTAAAAGCGGTTTAGTTCTAAGTCAGTAAAACTAGAAACCCATGTTTCCCATGAAGTTAGCTTCTTCTAAGCGAGTTTTTACATCAACTAGGAAGCGACTTGCATCGGCGCCATCGATAATTCTGTGGTCGTATGACAGGGCAAGGTAAACCATGCTTCTAATCGCAATACTGTCCTGGCCGTTTTCATCGGTCACTACAACTGCTCGTTTGGTCACGACACCGGTACCGAGGATTGCCGACTGAGGTAGGAAAACTACTGGGGTGTCAAAGAGCGCCCCACGCGATCCCGTGTTGGTTAAGGTAAAGGTTCCACCTGATAGCTCATCTGGCTTCAGCTTGTTCTCTCTAGTGCGCGCAGCTAGGTCCGCAATCTGTTGAGCAATCGCTCCCAGCGATAGGGAAGCGGAATCTCTGATCACTGGAGTTAGAAGTCCACGTTCGGTATCGACCGCGAAGCTAATGTTCTCAGTTGGGTGATAAACGATGTTTTCGCCGTCAACGCTAGCGTTGATCTTAGGGTGTGACCTTAGCGCCTCTGCTGCTGCCAAGAAGAAAAATGGCATGAAGTTTAGCTTTACCCCTGTTTTTGCAGTGAAGTCAGATTGGACTTTGCTCCTGAGAGCAGCGATCTTTGTTACATCGACTTCAACAACTGTGGTTAGCTGGGCAGTTGAAACCATGGAGGCTACCGCTCGTTCAGCGAGCACTTTGCGCAATCTAGACATTGGCTCAGTAGTTCCGCGCAGGTTAGATATCGGCGCGATTGGCGCGGCGGCTTTCGTTGCAGGAGCAACTGAGGTCGCTGCAAGCACATCTTCGCGTCTGATTCTTCCGCCAACACCTGTTCCAGTTACTCCAGAAAGGTTAACTCCAGTTTCGGCAGCAAGTTTAC
>JAURJV010000087.1 GCA_030832065.1 Rhodoluna sp.
AAAGCTCTTGATAGCAGTATCCAAGGTCACCTCAATGTCTTTCAAGCGGGTACTCATCTGCAAGTTGCTGAAGTCTTGATTCGAGCCTGTGCGGAATCTAACTCAGATGTAGTTTTTGCCATGGAACTTTTTGACCCAGCCGGTGTCGAAACTCAGGTGGAGGTTGCTAAATTACTGCAAGCCAAAGGTTTGGAATTAAAACTCATCGGCTCTGCTTACGCCGTTAAACCTGGCACTGTTGCAAAGCCGGACGGAACGAACTATCGCGTTTACACACCGTTCTATAAAGCCTGGGTTCAACTATTGAGTATTGAACCGATCAGGCTGCCAGAAACAAGCAACAACTGGGGGAACTTAAAAGATACGACCGGTATCCCTAAGCCAGCTAAAATCAGCCCTATAAAGGTGATCGCGGGTGAAGCTTTTGCCCTACGAACTTTTGGAAGATTCAAGAAGCGCGCCCTCGATGACTATGACGAAGCGAGAAATCGCGCAGACCTGTCGGGAACCTCTCACCTTTCGCATGCCTTGGCATTTGGTGAAATACATCCGCGAACGCTACTTGCCCAACTTGGAGACTCTTCAGCCCACGAGGTATTTAGAAAAGAGATAGCTTGGCGGGAATTCTATGCTGACGTACTTTTTCACTACCCCCACACACTTAACGACTATTACGAACCGCGTTTCAAAAAGCTCAGGTATGACACCGGTAAGACAGCCCAGGAACGATTCGAAGCTTGGACAAAAGGTGAAACCGGTTACCCAATGGTTGATGCTGGCATGCGACAGTTGCTGGCTGAAGGTTGGATGCATAATCGCGTTCGCATGATTGTTGCCTCATTCTTAGTCAAGGACCTACACCTTGAGTGGACTTGGGGAGCTGCTCACTTCGAAGCCCACCTCTCTGACTTTGATCCAGCCTCAAATTCTCACGGTTGGCAGTGGACGGCAGGTTGTGGCACGGATGCATCCCCCTACTACAGGATATTCAATCCAATTCTTCAGGGTCTGAAGTTTGATCCAAATGGTGACTACGTCAGAAAATACATTCCAGAGCTAAGACACATGCAAGGTTCCGATGTTCATGAGCCGTGGGAAAACTTTGAAGGGTATTTAAATGGATATCCACTTCGAATAGTTGATCACACCGAAGAGCGCAATGAATCTTTAGCCAGACTTGAAGAGCTCAAAGCCTTAGGTTAGTGGGAAGAACCAGAGCGGATCTAAACCGATAGCTATAAAGAGCGCGGTGAGATAGCTGATAGAAAAATGGAATAACCTCATCGGGTTAGTAATTCTGTCCTGTTTAGCTTGGTTGAGCAGAATGTGAGCCTCTGCGATAAACCAGACTCCACCAGCGACTGCAGTTGCCGTGTAAATCCATCCCATTGGTTCTAATGGAATTACTAGGAATGTGCTGGCAACCATGGCGTAGCTGTAAATGACTATCTGTCGACCTACTGCTACTCGATCGCTAACCACAGGAAGCATCGGAACACCCGCAGCCTCATAGTCGGCGCGGTATTTCATCGCTAATGGCCAATAGTGTGGTGGGGTCCAGAGAAAAATGACTAAGAAAAGTGCCAGTGAAGTAAGTGAAATTGAGTTTGTGACTGCGCTGTAACCAATCAGAACTGGCATTGCACCGGCTGCTCCACCCCAGACGATGTTTTGCGGAGTTCTTCTCTTTAGAAGCAACGTATAAATAAATATGTAGAAGAGTTCGGCGGCAAGAGCCAAAACTGCACTGAGCAGGTTAACTAAGAGCCCCAGCCAAACGAACGAGATGACTCCGATAGCTAAGGCAAAGATTATTGCCGAGCGTTTGGTGAGTTCACCTGTAACAAGTGGACGCTTCTGGGTTCTCCCCATGATCTTGTCAATGTCAGTGTCAATAATCGAATTGAATGAATTGGCTGAACCGGCGCTTAGCGCACCACCAATGAGTGTTGCCAGAACCAGCCACAAGTCAGGGATACCTTTTTGAGCCAGGAACATCACTGGAACAGTGGTGATTAGGAGAAGTTCAATAACCCGAGGTTTTGTCAGAGCAAAGAACGCAGCCAGTTTTCTAGCGAAATACTTCAAAGAGGCTCCGTTGGGTTTTGGTGGATGTGTCAATTCTAAGCCACCTGCCCTATCCGCCCTGCATCTGAGGAAGTAAAAGGGGTCGGGTATAGACTTCAAGGGATAAAACGCCTGATTTCCAATGAAATTTGAGTGAGTTGTAGGTTTTGAAGCTATCCGGCTTCCAATACAAGGAGAAGATTCCTTTGTCACTTATCTGGGACAACATAGATTCCAAAGCAGTAGACACCGCCAGAGTTCTTGCAGCAGATGCCGTGGAGAAAGTGGGTAATGGTCATCCAGGCACCGCTATCTCTTTAGCGCCGGTTGCCTACCTTTTGTTCCAGAAGGTTATGTGCCACGACCCTAAAGATGATCGTTGGAGCGGCAGAGATAGATTCATCCTCTCCGTCGGCCACTCCTCACTTACTATTTACAACCAACTCTATTTAGCCGGATATGGACTTGAGCTCGATGACCTGAAGGCTCTGCGTACCTGGGACTCGCTGACCCCAGGTCACCCGGAATACGGTCACACCAAAGGTGTTGAAATTACGACAGGTCCGCTCGGGCAAGGCTTGGCATCGGCTACCGGTTTCGCTTATGCCGCAAGATTTGAACGAGGCCTGTTTGATCCAGAAACTCCTGCTGGCGAATCAGCCTTCGACCACTTCATCTACGTAATTGCTGGTGACGGTGACATGCAAGAAGGTGTAACCAGCGAGGCTGCATCTCTTGCTGGGCACCAACAGCTAGGTAATTTAGTTGTCATCTATGACTCGAATCAGATTTCAATCGAAGATGACACCAACATCGCCTTCACAGAAGACCTGACTGCTCGCTATCAGTCCTATGGCTGGCACACCCAAACTGTTGATTGGAAAAAAACCGGAAACTACCATGAAGACATTCAGGAACTTTTCGAAGCTATCCAGCGGGCGAAAGCAGTAACTGATAAGCCTTCACTAATAACCCTGCGCACGATTATTGGTTGGCCTTCACCAAAGAAACAGAACACCGGAAAAATCCACGGTTCAGCACTTGGCGCTGAAGAACTTGCCGGTTTGAAAACGACTCTCGGGTTTGATCCTGAGAAAACCTTCGATGTCTCCCCTGACGTAATCAAGCACACCAGGGAAAACGCAGCCACTAGGGCCTTAGAACATCGGTCAAAATGGCAAGAACGCTTTGACTTTTGGGCTAAGAACAATCCAGAAAAGAAAGCACTTTTTGAACGAGTTCAATCCGGTGAGCTTCCAGTCGAGGTAGCTTCATCGCTTCCTACTTTTGAATCCGGAACTGAAGTCTCAACCCGATCCGCTAGCGGGAAGGTACTGAACGCGATTGCCAAAGTCATGCCAGAGCTTTGGGGAGGTTCGGCTGATCTTGCTGAGTCGAACAACACGACTATTGACGGTGCTAAGTCGTTTGTGCCAGCAAAGTGGTCAACTCAGGAATGGTCTGGTGACCCATACGGACGGGTTCTCCACTTTGGAATCCGCGAGCACGCCATGGGTGCAATCATCAATGGAATTGTCTTGCACGGTAATACTCGTGTTTACGGCGGAACGTTCCTAATTTTTAGTGACTACATGAGACCGGCGGTTCGTTTGGCCGCCTTAATGAAAGTTCCTTCTATTTTCGTCTGGACACACGACTCAGTCGCACTTGGCGAAGATGGACCTACCCATCAACCGATTGAGCAGTTGGCAACCCTAAGAGCTATTCCAGGACTTGACATGGTCCGCCCCGGTGATGCCAATGAGGTAGCTTTCGCTTGGTTGAACATGTTGCAGCGCAGAAAAGGACCGGCAGGTATTGCTCTTACTAGACAGAACATCCCTGTTTTCCCTAGAGGTATCGCCGATGAAACTGGGGCTGTGTTTGCCTCAGCAGAGTTAGTTGCAAAGGGAGCATACGTTTTGGTTGACGCTAGCAACGGCGAACCAGAGGTAATTCTGATAGCTACTGGATCTGAAGTGCAGCTTGCAGTTAATGCGAGAAAAGAGCTAGAAGCTTCAGGAATTAAAACAAGAGTGGTGTCCGCTCCATGCCTGGAGTGGTTTGAGGAACAGCCGCAGAGCTATAAAGATGAAGTTTTGCCACCAGCTATTTCAGCCAGAGTCTCAGTTGAGGCTGGACTAGCTCTCGGCTGGTCAAAATACATCGGTGCTGATGGCCAGAGCGTTTCGATTGAACACTTTGGAGCTTCTGCTGATTACAAGACACTATTTACGAAGTTTGGAATGACTGTAGATGCAGTAGTAGCTGCAGCTAAGAAAACACTGCAGAAATAACTGGAGAAGAAATGAATAGCCCACTAGCTCAATTAGCCGCGAACGGTGTCAGTATCTGGCTTGACGATCTTTCCAGAACCAGGATTAAATCTGGAGCCCTGAAAGACTTAATCACGTCAAGGTCCGTAAGCGGAGTTACTACCAACCCAACAATCTTCGCTGGTTCTATCGGTAAAGGTGATGGTTACGAGCAGCAGGTTTCAGAACTTGCTGCTGGTGGAGCTACAGCTGCCGAGGCTATTTTTGAGATAACTACAAGAGATGTAGCCGATGCTTGTGACATATTCAGCGCGGTATACCATTCCAGCAACGGCTTTGATGGCAGAGTTTCCATCGAGGTGGAACCTGGGCTAGCCCACGACACTGCTGGCACGGTGGCTCAGGCTAAGCAACTTTACGAAAAAGTTGGCCGCGAAAACGTAATGATCAAGATTCCTGCCACTAAGGCTGGGCTTTCTGCCATCACCGAAGTTATCGCCAGTGGTATCAGCGTGAACGTGACACTTATCTTCTCGCTGCAGCGCTACAAAGAGGTCATCGCTTCTTATAAAGCTGGCGTTGCGCTGGCAAAGGCTGCTGGCCTGGACATTACTAAAATCCATTCGGTTGCCTCTTTCTTCGTCTCCAGGGTGGACAGCGAAATTGATAAACGACTAAGTGCCATTGGCACCGCGGACGCGAACACAATGAAGAGCAAGGCCGCGCTAGCCAATGCCAGACTGGCATATGAGCTCTTTGAGCAAGAATTCAGTGACTCTGACTGGAACGAAATGGAGTTGATGGGCGCTAACAAACAGCGACCTCTGATGGCCTCAACCGGTGTAAAAGACCCTGCTTTGCCGGACACTTTGTATGTTACCGAGCTAGTTGCTCCGATGTTGGTAAACACAATGCCGGAAAAAACCATGGAGGCGGTATTCGATCACGGCGTAATTCCATCAAACAGCATCACTGGAAAGTATGAGGAAGCTAAGCTCATCCTGCACACCATCAATGCGATGGGTATCTCTTACGACGAAGTCACTGAGCTTTTAGAAAAAGAAGGCGTAGAGAAATTCGTTGCCTCTTGGAATGAACTTGTCGAATCAGTTGCAGCGGCTCTGGAGGCTGCCAAGTAAATGCTTAACATATCGGTCCCTGAAGAGCTGTTAGAACAGCTACTTCCCCATCGTCAGCGCTTAGTTGACCTAAAAGTTGCCAGTCGCATCGCTGCTAAAGATTTCACAATTTGGGGAAAGGAAGCCGAAGCCGAGTCATCGATCCGTTTGGGTTGGGTAGGTTCGGCAACGGACTCCCAAAAGTTAGTATCGGAAATTCTGCAACTAAAGCAGGAACTCAACAGCAAAGGGATCACCAGGATAGTGCTGTGTGGGATGGGTGGATCTTCGCTGGCACCAGAAGTTATCACTAAAACCTACGGAGTTGAGTTAGAAGTTCTTGACTCAACCAACCCAGATCACGTCAGAAAAGTTGTTTACAAAGACCTAGAGAAAACAGCCGTCGTCGTCTCATCCAAGTCAGGCTCTACCGTTGAAACCGACTCACAGAAACGAATCTTTGAAGAAGCTTTCAGCAGAGCGGGTATCGACAAAGCCGAACGAATATTTATAGTTACCGATCCGCAGTCACCAATGGAGCAAGCCGCAAGAGCTGATGGTTACCGAGTATTCAACGCTGACCCAACTGTGGGTGGACGTTATTCCGCTCTTACTGCGTTCGGACTTGTTCCCTCTGGCTTGGCCGGGGTCAATGTCCAAGATCTTTTAGATGATGCTTTAGCAGCGGGCGAAATCCTCGGGGTTGATGACATCAATAATGAGGCGGTAATTCTTGGCGCAGCTATGGCTAGAAGCGCTTCGCGTAACGGTTTTAGAGACAAACTCGGTTTGATTAGTGATGCTGATACCCTGCCCGACTTTGCTGACTGGGCGGAGCAACTAATTGCGGAGTCGACCGGTAAGCATGACAAAGGCGTCCTACCAGTTGTCTTGAGTGAGAGCAGCCCTGAGGTGCAACTGGAGCTTGATGACATGGTGTTGGTTGCCGTGAGTGAATCAGAAGCATTCTCAAGCCAAGCACCAATTTTGGTTTCTGGTTCTATCGGTGAGCAGTTCTTACTCTGGGAGTATGCCACTGCTATTGCTAGTGCTCTGCTTGAGATCAACCCGTTTGATCAACCAGATGTTGAGTCTGCCAAGGTTGCCGCTCGCGGAATGCTTCAGCAGAAGGGTCAAGCCGTCGCGGTTGAATTCACTGAAGATGGGATTGGAGTAAATTATTCAGGATTCACTTCAGCTGACATCAAAACTGTCCAAGCTTCCCTAGATAAGTTTCTCGCTGAAGCAGGTGAGAACTCTTACATCGCAATCCAGGCGTATCTGGACAGACTTGAAGGCATTGCTCTTGAAGATCTAAGAGAAGCGATAGTTTCAGCTATTTCTAGACCGGTGACTGTGGGTTGGGGTCCAAGATTCCTTCACTCGACCGGTCAGTATCACAAAGGTGGACCGAAGACCGGAATCTATCTTCAGCTGATAACCAAAGCTCAAGAGGATGTCGCAGTGCCAGGAAGAGACTTTAGTTTTGGTGACCTGATTGCATCCCAATCCGCAGGTGACGCCAAAGTGTTGTCGGATCTGGGTAGACCTGTGCTGACCTTGACGCTTAGCGATCCAGTCGGAGATGTTAAGAAGCTAACTCGAATGTTAATGGAGCGTAAGTAAGTGGCTGGAGTGAAGATCGGTCCTGGTGTAAACCCGCTGCGGGACCCTGAAGACCGAAGATTAACCAGAATTGCTGGTCCATCAGGCCTGATTATTTTTGGTGTCACCGGAGATCTATCTAGAAAGAAACTGATGCCAGCCGTCTATGACTTGGCTAATCGTGGTTTACTTCCACCTGGATTCTCACTGGTGGGTTTTGCTCGGCGCGATTGGGAAGATCAGGACTTCGGTCAAGTGGTCCACGATGCTGTACGTGAACATGCTAGAACTCCTTGGAGTGAAGAAGTTTGGCAGCAGCTCTCCCAAGGAATCAGGTTCGTCAGCGGAGAATTTGGTGACGATGCTGCTTTTGATCGGCTGCGGGAAACCATTGAAGCGCTAGATAAGGAGCGCGGAACCAATGGCAATCACGCTTTCTACCTAAGCATTCCACCTAAGGCTTTCCCAATTGTTACTCAGCAATTATCTAGATCTGGTCTAGCTGACCCTAAGCCTGACCAGTTCCGCAGAGTTGTCATCGAGAAACCATTCGGACACGATTTGCAGTCGGCACGCGAATTAAACGAAGTTGTTGAATCGGTCTTCCCAGCTGACTCGATTTTTAGGATTGATCACTATCTCGGTAAGGAAACCGTCCAGAATATTCTGGCTCTCCGTTTCGCTAACCAGCTCTATGAACCGCTTTGGAACAGCAATTTCATCGACCACGTCCAAATCACCATGGCTGAAGACATTGGTGTTGGAGGCCGAGCCGGCTATTACGATGGGATTGGCGCGGCTAGAGATGTGATCCAGAATCACCTCCTGCAACTGCTTGCCCTGACTGCTATGGAAGAGCCGGTTTCTTTCGATGCTACTGACCTAAGGGCGGAAAAAGAGAAAGTTCTCTCGGCTGTTCGATTACCCGCCGATCTAGCCAAATACACCGCTCGCGGCCAATATACGGGTGGGTGGCAAGGTGGTGAAAAGGTACTCGGTTTCCTCCAAGAAGA
>JAURJV010000088.1 GCA_030832065.1 Rhodoluna sp.
CCTGCCGCCGACCTTGATGGCGCAAAAGTATATGCCGAAGGTGTTATAGCAGGAGCTACTAAGAAAATTTTGGTCAGAGATCGAGCAGCCTTGATAGCGTCTTTGGCTGCTCTAAATCCTGAAACACAGTCAACTCAACGTGTTGAAAAACAACAGCAACTGATGGCTTTGGAAGCAAAGATTAGGGAACTCTAGTGTCGGTTATTAAATCCAAAGTATCTATCGCACCTAAAGCCCTTCCACATTACGAACAGGCTGTCCATGATGCCGGTTGCACTATTGAAAAACTGGATGAAACGGTTGGAGCTTTGATTTGGACCGACTACTCCGATCCAAAAGGCTTAGCCGACACCATCGCTAACAACCCGCAGCTAACCTTTGTTCAATTGCCATTTGCCGGAGTTGATGCTTTTCAAGATGTGATCCGGTTACCAATCAGGTTCGCCTGTGCAAAGGGTTCTTATCGAGAGCCGGTTGCCGAGCACGCTCTGATGTTGGCAATGGCTCTTGGTCGAATAGTGCATGAGCGAGTAAAGGCGAAGAGCTGGGGACCTAAGTTTGCAGCGTCCCTATATGACGCCAATATTCTTATAGTTGGCGGTGGTGGAATTACCGAGGAGTTGGTGAAACAACTCGAACCGTTCCGCTGCAACATCACGGTGGTTAGAAACAGAGACATTGCGCTACCAGGAACAAAAGTTGTCCAGTTGAAAGATCTGGATGAGGCTTTGCCAACTGCGGACTGGGTATTTCTAGCCTGCTCCCTTACCGATGAAACCAGAAACCTATTCAATGCTGCTCGGTTCAAGCTGATGAAACCGACAGCATATGTAGTTAACGTTGCTAGAGGGGCAGTGATTGACACTATGGCGTTGGTATCAGCTCTCAATTCTGGAGAGATCGCTGGAGCAGGGGTGGATGTCACCGAGCCAGAACCACTGCCGGATGGCCACCCGCTTTGGGAAGCCAAGAACGTCATTATCACCCCACACACCGCCGATACCAACGCTCAGGTGGTCAGGCTCTTCTCAATAAGAATCAAGGAAAATCTGGCCGCCCACCAAGGAAAAGGCGACTGGGTGGGCCTAGTTGACCCAATTCTTGGTTACTAAGCAAGCAAACTTTTGGTAAAGTAATCAGGTTGCCGGAAGGCGCATTCCTCGGTAGCTCAATTGGCAGAGCAATCGGCTGTTAACCGATAGGTTCTTGGTTCGAGTCCAAGCCGGGGAGCCACTAATTTAGGCCCTTTACGGAGACCAAATGTTTCTTTGGATTCGCGACCAGAAGTGGCTTCCAGCCCTGTTCGTTGCTCTGAGCAGCAGCCTCATCCTCGGTGGTTTTGATCTGGTTATTCAAGGTCCACTTACTCTAATTGGAACTATCTTGCTGAGCATTGCTTTAGCACTCTCCAGAGCACTACCTTGGGTTTCAATTGGGTTAGTCGCTATCGGAACTGTAGTTCCAATCGCACTCGGTTTGGAACCACAACTCTCACAGTTTCAAGCAACCCTCGCACTTTTGATTCTTGCCGCGTTTGCTACAAAGATCCAGCGTTTGGTGGCTTTCAGCGTGAGCGTAGTTCTAGCAACAGCAGTTTTGTTCTGGGTTATTTTTACTCTTCAAAGTGGGGAAACCATCTACGGGGTTGAACTTCCTGCTGATGATGCTAAATATGCTCTGGCTATTGCTGGTTTAGTTGCGGTTCTTGCTGTCAACGGGAACGCCTGGTTCTTAGGCCGACTGCTCTTTACTCAAATCACTCACGTTGGAACAGACTTTGACCGAGCATTACTGGAAAGACAGTTGGCAGCAGCACAGCTTGCAGTTGCGGAGCAGGACCGAAGATTCGGCATCGCCAAAGACGTTACAGATCTGCTGCTTGAGCAGGTTAGCTCAACGATGGTCACTGCTGAATCAGGAAGTTATGCGATAAAGTCTGATCCGAGCGTAGCTTCAAGAATCCTTGACGCAGTAGTCGGGGGAGTAAAGAATGCTTTTGCCGAAATCAGAAGACTCTCGGAATTGCTTGGAATTCAAGAGGCTAAAGCATTTGCACTACCTGGACTTAGGGATCTAAATAATCTGTTTATCTCATACCGAGAGTTTGGCTACGGTGTCAATTTCCGTGAAAGCGGTGACCGGCTCGATCTAGAGGATGGTGCTGCGCTAATCGTTTACCGCATAGTTTTCGAATCACTGGAAAACATTAGGAAACATGCTCCACTGGGCACCGGTGTCGACATTGACTTCATTTGGCAGGAAAAGGCCTTTCAAGTTCTGGTAAAAGATAACGGTGAAGAAACAGCAAAGTCGATTGCCGCTGACGAATCTGGTTATAGCGTCGCCGATGACCAGCGGGCTTTGGTGGAAAGACCTACTGGACCTGGGCTCACCGCCATGGCTGAACGCGTTGCGCTCTATGAAGGCATCATCGACTTCATTAAGGTTCCAGGAGTTGGCTTCACAGTTTCCGCCTCGTTCCCGAACATGGCCAAACATGTTAGACAGGGCTAGCCTTGGCTAAATTGATGCGGGTGGCTCAACTGGGCGGTTCCGCAACTGTTCGAAAGGCAAGAAGGGAAGCCCTGGAGCTTGGTCAAATCGCTCAGGTAATTTATGACGGTGATGGGTTCCAGTTCACAACCGCCCAACTGCTTGACCTAAATTTCGATGTCGTGATTATCGATCATCGACTACCAAATACTTCAGCTTTTGATTTCGTTGTTGCGGCCAGTGCTTTAGCTAAAGTAACCGGTGTTGAACTTGGTCGTATTTTGATTTCATCCCAGTACTACGAGTTAGCCCTGAGACTTGAGGCAGTAGAATCGGGAGCAGTGGACTGCGTTTTTATCGAAGCGGGAATAGAAAAGTTTGTGTCTGCTGTATCAGCCTGCGCGGATCCGGATACTGATTTCGGAATTCGTGAAATCCTAGATCAGATTCCGGCTGGTAATGTCCAAGAAGCTGAGTATCGTCAGGCTGCTGTAGCACTGGATACATTGGACGCAAAAGAAGCAGCAATCATCAAGGGTTTTTGTGAATTGAAAAGTGATGCGCAGATAGCTCAGTCAGCCCAGGTTCCAAAGTTGAAAGTTAAGAACACTTTGGAAAAGGTGCAGAATCTGTTGATGCTTAACACCAGATCGCAGCTGTTACTGAAGCTAACCAGGCTCGGTGCCTTAGCCCTCTAAGCGTTCCTCACCTGGAGTCCAGAAGAGCCCTGGTTGCCCCCAACCACGTTCTTCAATAACTTTTTGGCTATCGGTTTTGTGGGGCTCGACTAAACGGTCCACATACAAGGTGCCATTAAGGTGATCAAATTCATGCTGGAAGATTCTGGCAAACCAGCCCTCAGCAGCTATTTCCACTGGGTTCTGATCCAGATCAACGCCTCTGACCAGAGCACGATTTGCACGCTTTATCGGGAAACGTTCGCCCGGGACGCTAAGGCAGCCCTCAGCTTCGCTCTCCCAATCGGGTTCACCTTCTGGTATTTCGGAAATTTCTAGGGTTGGGTTGATAACCACTCCTCGTTGGGCTGAACCATCCTCGGCATCCCAGTCATAGACGAATATTCTCAAGTTCACACCCACCTGGGGAGCAGCTAAACCAACACCGGGAGCCTCGTCCATGGTTTCATACATGTCCTGGACCAGATCGCGCAAATCTTGGTCAAAAACTGTGACTTCCTTGGCAACAGTGTGTAAAACAGGGTCACCAGTGATTCTGATAGGTCTAATAGCCATCCCTCAAATTTACCCTAAAAGGTTTATTTGCCATCGCTGACTAGGCTTATACGAGGGACGAGGTAGGCATAATGAAAAGTCTGGCAATAGCTCTAGCTCTGCTTTCAGCGGTAGCGCTAGCTGTTGGCACTCAGTTGCAAAACGGTGCTGTGGATAGGCAAAGACGAGCCACCCTGATTGAAACCTCCCACCTAACTTTCAAGCAGTTGATGAGTCTGCTGCGTCGCCCGCAGTGGGTCTCTGGAGCTGCTATTTCTGCCATTGCACTAGTTCTGCAGTTCACAGCGCTAACCCTTGCACCCTTGATCTTGGTTCAGCCGATTGGTGCCTCAGCTTTGGTGCTGGTGGCCATCATTAATGCGAAGGTTACTAAAACCAAACTCAATCAAGCTTCCATAACTGCGATCGCTCTCTGCACACTTGGCCTTGGAGCTTTTGTCTTGATGGCTCATGAAGTAGCTGTTGAACCTGAAATTGATGACCAGGCACTGATCACAATCCTGAGTATCGCTCTTTCACTCATAGCAATCTTCTGGTCAGTGTTACTCAGGGGTGCGACTAGATACAAGCCACTCACTTTTATCATTGGTGCCGGTGTGCTTTATGGCTTTGTAGCAACCTTGACCAAAGTCGTTGTCAAGCGACTCTTCAGCCAGGGTGGTTTTGGCAGGATCATTAATCTCGAATTTGAACTGGTAACTGATGGACTGACTATTCTGGCTCTACTGAGCATGCTCGCCGCGGCATTTTTAGGTGGCTGGTTTGTCCAAAACGCCTACACATCAGGGCCACCAGATCTTGTTATCGCCGGTTTGACAGTGATTGACCCTTTGATTGCCGTAAGCATCGGTGTAATCCTGCTGAACGAAGCCATGAACGCCTCGCTGATGGTAATGCTTGGCTTTATTGCCAGTGGAGCGGTAGCAGTTGTCGGGGTTTACCTGCTGTCTAAGGTGCATCCCGAACTAAATAAGCCGGTCTAGGCTAAACTTGAGCTAGGCCAATGTTGGCCGACAATCCCCAAATCAAAGTAAGGCTTAGGCTTTGGCTCAATCGACCAGACATCCAGGACATCCACTTCGAGTGTTGATCGCCTCGGATACCTTTCCACCAGATATCAACGGTGCTGCTCGATTCACTGAGCGTTTAGCTGGTGGTTTAGTGCGAAACGGTAATGACGTTCACGTCATCGCCCCGGCCTACAGCAAACAGTATGGAACCTTCACTGAGATGCACGACGGTGTTCCAATGACTGTTCACCGCATCAGAAGCCACCGAGTCCTAGTACATAAAACACTTAGATTCGTCATCCCTTTCACCCTAAAAAAGAGGGTGGATTTGATTCTTGATGGCTTTGAACCTGACGCCATCCACTCCCAATCACACATGGTTCTAGGCAGAGTTCTGGTTCGTTCTGGTCGTGAACGCGGCATTCGCATGATTGCTACCAACCACATCATGCCTGAGAACTTCCTCAAGTATCTTCACCTACCTCGCTTCCTAGAGAAGAGAGTAATGAAAGGCCTATGGAGAGACAGTGGAAAGATTCTGTCCAAATATGATCACGTCACCACCCCAACCAAGCGTGCCGCCGAATTGCTTCAGGAGGCAGCCGGTATCTCCAACGTTCTTTCGATCAGCTGCGGGATTGACGCA
>JAURJV010000089.1 GCA_030832065.1 Rhodoluna sp.
AATGGCATGAAGTTTAGCTTTACCCCTGTTTTTGCAGTGAAGTCAGATTGGACTTTGCTCCTGAGAGCAGCGATCTTTGTTACATCGACTTCAACGACTGTGGTTAGCTGGGCAGTTGAAACCATAGAGGCTACCGCTCGTTCAGCGAGCACTTTGCGCAATCTTGACATTGGCTCAGTAGTTCCGCGCAGGTTAGATATCGGCGCGATTGGCGCGGCGGCGTTCGTTGCAGGAGTAGCTGAGGTCGCTGCAAGCACATCTTCGCGTCTGATTCTTCCGCCAACACCTGTTCCAGTTACTCCAGAAAGGTTAACTCCAGTTTCGGCAGCAAGTTTACGAACCAGCGGAGTCACATAAGAATCAGTTGAATCTGACGTTGATGTTTGTGTAACGACCGGTGCTTGGGCAACAGGTTGGGCTGCCGGTGCTGGGGTTGAAACCTGAGGGGTAAAGACTGGAAGATTTAGTGGAGCCTGGGTCACCGGTTCAACAACGGGAGTTGGTGCAGGAGTTTCAACCACTGGAGTCGGCGCAGGGCTCTGGACGGCCGGTGCTGGAGTTGGTTCCGCGGCTGGGGGAGTTGCAACTGGGGCAGCTGATGCTGAAACTCCATCGGCGACTATTGCTAAGACAGCTCCAACTGCAGCTGTTTCATCCTCAGCAACAAGAATTTGCTGAAGTGTTCCAGCCACAGGGCTTGGGATCTCAGTGTCAACCTTGTCGGTAGAAATTTCAACAAGGGGTTCATCGATGGCTACGGTGTCACCAATCTTCTTGAGCCATCTCGTGACTGTTCCCTCGGTAACAGATTCACCTAGTGCTGGAAGTCTTACTTCACTCATTGCTGCTCCTTATTGCAGTTAGAAATTTATGCGTGTGCGTGTAGAGGTTTACCGGCTAAAGCTAAGTGAGCTTCACCGAGAGCTTCGTTTTGAGTTGGGTGCGCGTGAACCAGAGAGGCAACCTCTTCTGGGAAAGCCTCCCAATTTACAATCAGTTGTGCTTCACCAACTTGTTCACCAACCCTGGACCCAATCATGTGGATACCAATTACTGGTCCGTTGTTCTTGCGAATCAGCTTTATAAAGCCGGCGGTTCCAAGAATTTGGCTCTTGCCGTTACCACCCAAGTTGTATTCATAGACAGAAATGTTGTCTGCGCCGTAAAGTTCGGCGGCTTTCGGCTCAGTCAAACCAACAGAGGCAATTTCAGGTTCGCTGTAAGTGACCTTTGGAATGCCAAGTTCATCAATCGCAACTGGTTTTAGCCCAGCGATGTCCTCTGCGATGAAGATACCTTGTTGGAAACCGCGATGGGCGAGCTGCAAACCTGGCACAATGTCGCCGGCTGCGTAAACTCCTGGCACAGATGTTTGTAGGCGCTCGTTGGTCAAGACGTAGCCACGATCCATCGTGATGCCGTTTTCTTCGTAACCGAAGCCAGCTGTGTTTGGTCCGCGACCGACTGCAACTAGAAGAATCTCGCCATCAAATTGCTCGCCGTTTTCAAGCGAAACCACAACACCGCTAACGCTTTGGGTTGCGCCAGAGAAACGAACACCAGTCTTGAAATTGATGCCGCGCTTGCGGAAGGCTCTTTCCATTGCCTTAGAAACGGCAGGATCTTCGTTTGGAACAAGAGTTGGCAAGCCTTCAATGATTGTTACGTCGCAACCAAATGACTTCCAAATCGAAGCAAACTCGACACCGATAACACCGCCACCTAGAACTATCGCTTTAGTTGGAACAAAATCTAATTGCAGCGCCTGCTCAGAGGTCATGATTCGACCGCCGATTTCTAGTCCGGGCAGAGTTTTGCTGTATGAGCCTGTTGCCAGAACGATGTTCTTACCGCTGTATGAATCTTGTCCAACGGTGATGGTTTTTGGCCCAGTTAGACGGCCCTCACCATTGACAACAGTTATTGGTTTAGATGCCACTAGGCCGGTGAGACCTTTGAATAATCTGTCAATAATTCCATCGCGATATTTATTAACCGCTGGCATGTCGATTCCCTGCAAAGTTGCTTGAACTCCGTAGCTAGCGGCCTCCCTGGTCACATCCGCAACTTCAGCTGAATGCAGGAGTGCCTTAGTTGGAATACAGCCTCGGTGCAGACAAGTTCCACCCAACTTGTCACGCTCGATTAGTGCAACCGAAAGACCAAGCTGTGCGCTTCGCAGTGCAGCAGCATAGCCACCGCTTCCTCCGCCAAGAATTACCACATCAAAGTTGTGCTCTGCCAATTTTGCTCCTATGTAATGGATAACTAATAAAGATTACTAGATGGTTATTTCTTCTTAGTGGCTAATTCATCAGCCACCGAAACCAGGGTTCTAACCATGGCTCCGGTAGCTCCCTTGACCGTGTAACCGTAGGGAGCTAGGTCGTTGTTTGCGGCAGTAGCGAAGTCCAGATGTGCCCAGTTCAGGCGCTTCTTATTCTTATCTGATCCGACAAATTCCTGAAGGAATAACCCACCGACAAGCATGCCACCAGAAGGGTTACCCACTCTGCTGTTCATCAGATCAGCTATGTCTGATTTGATGAGTTCGCGTAGTTCCTCAGGAAGAGGCATGTGCCAAACCAGTTCGCCTGAAGCCCCAGCAGCCTTCTTGACTAGCTCAACTGAGTCATCATCTCCCATCAGACCGGTGTAGCGATTACCGAGTGCTACCCGAGCGGCTCCTGTCAGTGTGGCAATGTCAATAATCAAGTCTGGCTTCATCTCTGAAGCCAAAACCAAGCCGTCTGCCATGACCAAACGTCCTTCAGCATCGGTGTTGGTAACTTCTACGCTCTTTCCGTTTCGGAAAGTAATGACGTCATTCGGTCTTGTGGCCGAACCAGATGGCATGTTCTCAGCAATACACATGAAAGCGGTGACGGCTACCGGCAGCTTAAGTTTTGCGATAGCGAAAGTAGCCTGCGCTACTGTTGCAGCTCCTGCCATGTCATACTTCATACCTAAGATTCCAGTTGCAGGCTTCAGGGAGATTCCACCTGTGTCAAAGGTGATTCCTTTGCCGACCAAGGCCAAACTGGCTTTAGCTTTCGGTGGGGTATAGGTGATCTTTACGAGTCTTGGTGGACGGACTGAACCCTTACCGACTGAAAGTATTCCAGTGCACTTTTCTTTGGTTAGGCGTTTTTCATCCCAAATTTCAACTTTCACATTTGCGATTTTTCCCTGGCTTCTGACAATCTCTGCCATTTTGCTTGGGTAAAGGTCGTTTGCTGGAGCGTTAACCAGATCTCGTGTTGCGTCGAGAACCTCAGAGTAAATCTTGATTCTTTCAAGCTGCGCTTTGCTAAGGGTCTGACCTGAGACAAGCAGAACAGTTTTTAGTTGCTTCGGTTTGCTCTCGCTCGACTTGTAGAGGTTGTATTCGTACTGGACGATTGCGATACCTTCAAAAAGAGCTTGGATCATGTCCGAATTCTTAATCGGGATATCAATGATCAGATTCTTGGTGTCAGCGAAAGCTCTACCTATAGCCCCACCAATTTCGCGAGCGTGAGCCGAATTCTCAATCTCTTCGCCAAGTCCAATAAAGCCAACCACTTGCTTGCCAACCGGAATGCGATTGGTTGCCTCTGATGCTCCAGAAATCTGAACGGCTTTTAGATTAAGTGCCTTTAGTTCACTCTTCTTAGCTGCTGTGCCGACCAACTTGGATTCTTTCTCAAATGCACTGACAGCGTAAACAGTGATGCTATCCGAGATTGATTTGGGCGCAGTTTTAGATGTTTTGAAAGTAATAGAAGTCATGTTCCAATGCTACAACCGAAGTTAGAATGGCTGTATGGCCGAGTCAAACAAGCTCTACAAATACCTAAATCGGGACATTGAGGTACCCGAAGGCCTACCCATGCTTGCCGCTATATCGGGATTTACCGACGCCGGCTCTTCTATGCAACAGGTTTCCCAGCACATTCTGGCTAATCTCGACCACGTCACACTAGTTGCCTTTGACAATGATCAGTTGCTGGATTACCGGTCTCGGCGGCCAGTAATGTTCTTCGAGCAAGACCACATTTCCGACTATCAGCCGCCAAGCTTAGGCGTATTTCTGGTTTGGGATGAGGTTGGCAACCCGTTCCTCTTTCTCAATGGCTACGAGCCAGATTTCCGATGGGATGCCTTTGCAGACTCGGTGATTGAGCTCTTTGAGTACTTCAATGTCAAAGATATGACTTGGCTACACTCCATTCCTTTCCCAATCCCACATACCAGACCAGTAGGAGTAACAGTCTCTGGAAATCAGCAGTCTGTGATCGACAAGTACTCCGAGTGGCGACCGAGAACTCAGGTACCCGGCAATGTTCTTCATCTCCTGGAGTTCCAGCTAACCAGGGCTGGATATTCAAGCACTGGATTTGTCTTGCTCGTTCCTCACTACATCAGCGACTCAGAATATCCTCAAGCTGCGGTTACCGCATTCGAATTGATAAGCAGTCACCTGTCACTGGTATTTCCAACCGATGATTTGCGAGATGAAGGAGTTGCTTTCATTAGAAGACTCAATCAGGAGATAGCTGAAAAGCCTGAGCTAGCCAGAATGATTGAGGGTCTCGAAAAAAGTTTCCAGAGTGAAAAGTCAGCTAACGGAATGGGAGCTGTAAAGCCTCGGCAGAACGAAGTTCCAGATGCTGAAGAAATTGCCGCTGAGCTTGAAGGGTACTTAGCCCAGCACCAGAAGAACAAGAGCGAAAATGAAGAGGACGAAGACTGAGACGTTCGCCGGTATTCGTCCTTGCTATTGCTAGCTTTGCGTACTTCATTGCCGTAACACAGCGCTCTTCGCTTGGCGTAGCCACTCTGATTGCAAGTGAACGCTTTGACACTAACGCTCAACAGTTAGCAACTTTGGCTGTTTTTCAATTGGTTGTTTATGCAGCCATGCAGATCCCTGTTGGCATACTTCTTGATCGCTTCGGACCAAAGGCTTTGCTTGCAGTCGGTGCTTTCGTGATGGCTGCTGGTCAACTAACTGTTGCATTTGGTCCTAGCCTTGGAATTGCCGTCATTGGAAGAATGCTCGTTGGTATGGGGGATAGCTTCACTTTTATTTCGATGATTCGAATGATAAATGGCTGGTATCAGGGAGCAAAGGCTTCTCGGCTGCAGCAATACATTTCAAGCGCCGGACAGTTGGGACAATTCTTCTCAGCTGTGCCGTTCTGGTGGATGCTAGAGAACTTAGGTTGGAGCCCAGCGTTTAGCATCATGTCGGCTATTTCTCTAGTCACCGTCGCCCTCTTGATCATCTACACATCTGATGACTCGCCAGATCAAGCTAAGACTTCACATCGGGCGCTCTCGCTCAAAATGGCAACGAAGCAACTACGCGAAAACATGGCAAACCCAGGGATCAGAATGTCTTTCTGGACTCACTTTGTTACTCAACCGACAACCACCTCGATTCAATTGCTCTGGGCTGTTCCTTTTCTAGTTACCGCTCAAGGTCAATCACATGACTTTGCCTCGCTTACCCTAACCTCGATGGTTTTCTTCGGGTTTTTCATTACACCTCTGGTTGCAAACATCTGCTCGAGGAGACCGCAGTGGCGAGGAAAACTGGTTTATTTACTCGTTGCCGTAGTCAATGGCACTTGGGTCTTTGTTGTAATCCAACCAGAGGGACTATCGCCTGTTGTGCTATTCGTCGCCATGCTGCTGATTTCAATTGGTGGTCCAGCTTCCATGATTGCTTTCGATTTCTCCAAAGACATTGTTCCCAAGGCAAAGTTAGGTTCAGCGAACGGTTTCGCTAACGTCGGTGGTTTCCTGGCA
>JAURJV010000090.1 GCA_030832065.1 Rhodoluna sp.
GGGAAACGTCGCCACCGAAAGCACCAAACTTGGCGTAACCAACAACCGCGTTGGTGTTTGCTCCATCAATGTACACCTGGCCACCGGCTTGGTGAACCAGATCGCAGATCTCAACAATGGCCTCTTCGTAAACACCGTGAGTTGATGGGTAGGTAACCATCAGAGCAGCAAGAACATCAGCGTTCTCGGCAATCTTGGCCTTGAGGTCAGCAACATCGACGTTACCCTGGTCATCACAAGCAACAACAACCACCTGCATACCGGCAAGAACAGCAGAGGCTGCGTTGGTGCCGTGAGCAGAAGAAGGAATCAAGCAAACGTTTCTCTGCTTGTCACCGCGAGATAGGTGGTAACCGCGAATCGCTAGCAAACCAGCAAGTTCTCCCTGACTTCCAGCGTTTGGTTGGAGCGAGATGTCTGAGTAACCAGTGACATCAGATAGCCATGAGGTTAGCTGACCAATTAGTTCCAGGTAACCCTGAATATCTTCCTTAGGAGCAAATGGGTGTAGGCCGGCAAACTCAGGCCAGGTAACTGCTTCCATTTCGGTAGTTGAGTTCAACTTCATGGTGCAGGAACCCAGTGGAATCATTCCACGGTCTAGAGCAAAATCGTAGTCAGCAAGACGCTTTAGGTATCTCAGCATCGCAGTTTCGCTGTGGTAAGAGTTGAATACTTCGTGAGTTAGATACTCAGAGGTTCTCTCTAGTTCTAGCTTCACTGGCATTTGCGCAACTAGGTTGCTCAAACCAAATGCAGCAACAACATCGTTCAAAGTTTCTTCTGAAGTAGTCTCATCAACTGAGATGCTGATGCAGCTTTCGCTGATCAGGTTCATGGTGATGTTCTTGCTTCTAGCCTTCTCAAATACGGTCTTGGCATCAATGCCACAAACCTCGAAGGTGTCAAAGAACTCAGTTGTTGGAACATCTAAACCAGCAGTCTTTAGCGAGGTGGCTAGGCGGTGAGCCTTAGTCCAAACATTCTCAGCAATAGCTTTTAGTCTTGCTGGACCGTGGTAGACCGCATACATTCCGGCCATAACTGCAAGGAGAACCTGAGCAGTACAGATGTTTGAGGTTGCTCGTTCACGACGGATGTGCTGTTCACGAGTCTGCAGGGTTAGGCGATATGCAGGGGAGCCATCAGTAGTAATAGAAACACCAACTAGTCGACCCGGCATGCTTCTTTCCAGGTCATTTCTAACGGCTAGGTAACCAGCGTGTGGACCGCCAAAACCCATAGGAACACCAAAGCGTTGGGTTGAGCCAACTACAACATCGGCACCCATTTCACCCGGTGGGGTGTAAAGAGTTAGAGCTAGTAGGTCAGCTGCAGCAATTGCAACAGCGTTGTTAGTGTGAGCGTGAGCAAAGATTTTGCTGAGGTCGTAGATTTCACCAGATGCACCTGGATACTGAGCAAGAACACCAAAGAAATCACCGGTTAGCAGCTCTGGGTTCTTAGATGCAGTGGCTAGATCGAAATATTTGACTTCAATGTTTAAGGGTTCCGCACGGTGATCAAGCAGCGCTTTGGTCTGCTTGAAAATGTCTGAAGAAACATAGAAGACGTTGCTTTCAACTGTTGATGTTCTTCTAGCGATAAGCATTGCTTCAACCGCTGCAGTTCCTTCATCCAACATAGATGCGTTAGCTGTCTTCATGCCGGTTAGGTCGGTGACCATGGTCTGGAAGTTGATCAGGGCTTCAAGTCGTCCCTGAGAGATTTCCGGTTGGTATGGGGTGTATGCGGTATACCAGGAAGGGTTTTCTAATACGTTGCGTTTGATAACTGCTGGAGTGTGGGTGCCGTAGTAACCCTGACCAATCAAAGAGGTGGTGAGGCGGTTCTTTGATGCAATCTTTCTAAGTTCTGCAATTGCATCTGCTTCACTAATGGCTTCTTTTAGGGTTGAGCCACCAACATACTTGATTGAATCTGGCAGAGCAGCATCAAGTAGGTCATTGAGTGAGCTGTAACCTAGGGCATCCAGCATGTCCTTTTGCTGGTTAGCATCAGGACCAATGTGACGGTATTTGAAGTCTTCGTGGTTAAGCACCATTTATGTTTGTTATCCCTCGCCAGTTAGTGCATCGTATTCAGCAGCGGTTAGCAGCTGAGGTAGTGAAGTGAAGCGAACCTTGATCAACCAGCCATTACCGAAAGGGTCAGCGTTGACCGTCTCTGGAGCATCGACAACAGCACTGTTAGTTTCAATGACTTCGCCATCCAGTGGGGCGTACAGCTCACCAACAGACTTGGTTGATTCGATTTCCCCACAAATTTTCATGTATGTGGTTGAAGACCCAACCTTAGGTAGGTCAACGAAAACTACATCGCCTAGCTTCTCGGCAGCGTATGCGGTGATACCGATGGTGGCTACGTCACCTTCGATGGCTACCCACTCGTGCTCTTTGGTGTAGTGCAGGTTGGTTGGATTACTCATAATTTATCCTTTGTTTATTTGGAACGCTTATAGAAAGGTAGCTTTACAACAGTCATCGCCAGTCTGGTGCCACGAATGTCAACTTCAACTTCATCACCGATTTGAGCAAATTCTTTAGCAACATATCCCATTGCTACTGGGTAGCCAAGAGTTGGCGAGAGAGCACCTGAGGTAACTTCTCCGATCTGGTTTTCACCAGACAAGATCGGATACTCGGCTCTAGCAGCACGCTTACCGGTGCCAACTAGGCCAACCAATACTGGGCTCACTTCCTGCTTAGCAAGTTCAGCAAGAGCTGACTTACCGACGAAGTCTTCATCGCGCTCTAACTTAACCACGCGACCGAGACCAGCCTGGTATGGGTTGATGTTTAGGTTTAGTTCGTGTCCATACAGTGGCATGCCGGCTTCTAGACGAAGAGTATCTCTGGCTGCCAAACCGCAAGGCTGAATACCGAGCTCGATCAGAGCATTGAAAACCTGAACTGCCTTATCTGCTGGAATCAAAACTTCGAAACCATCTTCACCGGTGTAACCGGTGCGGCAGAGGTAGCTAGCAACACCATCGACAGTTCCTTCGTCGATGGAGTAGTAGGAAAGAGTCGAGAGGTCTTTGTCAGTTATTTTCTGCAACAGGGCAACAGCATTTGGCCCTTGAACTGCAAGCAGAGCAAAGTCATCGCTGCGATCTTCTACTCCAACGAAACCTTGAAACACTGCCCGCTCTTTAAGGGCCGAAACAACTGGTTCGCGGTTACCTGCGTTAGCGATAACTAGGAACTGATCTTCAGCTAGACGGTAGACAATCAGGTCATCGATGATGTGCCCCTGAGCATTGCAGATCAAAGCGTATTTAGCTTTACCGATAGCAATGGCTGAAGACTGGATGACTAATGCGTAGTCAAGGAATGTTGCTGCCTGTGGGCCCGAAACAAAGATCTCAGCCATGTGGCTGATGTCAAACACCCCAGCATTGGTTCGAACCGCTTCGTGTTCGGCTAGGTCGCTGGTGTAACGAACCGGCATGTCCCAGCCACCGAAATCGGTGAAGCTGGCACCTAGGCGAGCATGTTCTGAATAAAGGGGAGTTTGGGGCACATCAATAATTTACGCCAGAAAAGGCCCCGACATAAAATCCACGCCGCAACAGGCATCCTGGACGCCTAGAGAACCTCAAAACAGGCAGTTTTGCCCAAGATATGCAACGGAACTGACGACCGAGTGCTCGTCTCGAGCTCTTGAATCTACTTCCAGTAGATTCTGCCGAGTCGCGACAAACGAACCAACCCAAAACCGGCAAGGCCCAAAAGCAAACCGAGTGTAATCATGAGTCCGGCATCGTAACCGGTGTCGGCTAGATCATCAGTTGTTGACTCAGGCTCCGGTTCCGGCGATGGCTCAGTTCCAGTGTCGGTGACCGTTGCTTCTTTTTCTAATTCGGCTTGATCAAGGGCGACACCTGGCCAAATCTTTAGCGACCAGATTTTTCCAGAGTCAGCACCTTCACCATTGCTATCGTCGTAGAAGAAACCTAGTTTGGTTCCACCAGCAAGCAAAGTGCTTACTGCTGGAATGGATTGACCATCGGTGTCGTTAACTTCTAGTTCTTTAGTGAAGGTAGTTCCGTCGTAACTGTAGACGGTGAAAATTCCAGAAGTTGCACCTGTTGCAGTTCTAGTAACCATTAGGGTAAGTGGAACATCAGGGGTGAAGCTACTGGTCGAAGTTCCAAGGTTGTAGAAGTTGATCTTGTTGTTATACATGTAGAAGCCGGTGTCTTCTGACCGGTCTAAGTAGTCAATGATCTTGCGGTAACCGCTGTAGTTATCAAAAGTGAACTTCAGTAGCAAAGTGTAGGTAGAAGTCAAACTGTCTTCAGTGTCTAGAGCAAACCCACCGCCGTTGGGAGCACTTGAACTCCAAGTCCAATATCCATCACCATCGGAAGTTCCGAAAGAGGTGCTGTCATTGCAGGGATCACCAGGACAAGTTGGTGAAACTGTGATGAATGACCCAGAGACAGACTCGATCGGGTTCAGGTTGCCTTCAAAGGTGTATTCAATTGGGGGAGTAGGAGTGGAAGCTAGAGCTGCGTGACTCAAACTGAGAGTCAGTGGCGCAATTATTAATGCGATGAGTGCAAGGCGAGTTTTCACTGAACTTGAATCCTTTCAAACTTGCTTAACAATTTAGCCCAAAAAGCCACGGTTTTCGGAACATATCCAAGCCAACGAATCCCTACAATTCAGGCTGTTGCTGAGTGATGCAGTGAATTCCACCACCACGGTCAAAGATCGGCCTAGCGTCAATCAGTCTTATTTCTCGCCCAGGATAGACATCCTCAAGGATCCCTTTAGCCACCTGGTCATTTTCGTCAGCAAAAGAACAGAGCAAAACTGCATCATTGAGGATGTAGTGGTTGATGTAGCTGTAATCCACGAAACCTTCAGCGTCTTTTAGGAGCTTAGGGGCTGGGACCCTGACGATTCTGCAGTTGGTTTCTTCTTCTAGCTTCGCTACCACTTCATGGGTAACCGTGAAGTCGGGATGTGACTCGTCTTGCTGATCGTGAACCAGCAGAGTGTTCTCATCAGCAAAGCAAGCAACGATGTCTATGTGGCCCTTAGTGCCAAAAGTTTCGTAATCACGAGTAAGACCACGTCTCACCCAGACAATTTTGTTAGTGCCGAGTTTTTCATTGAGTTCGGCTTCAACTTCGGCTCTGGTCCAATCAGGGTTACGCTCCGAGCCAAGCTGAACTGTTTCGGTGACCAGCAGCATGCCGTTACCGTTGGTGTGGATGCCACCACCTTCATTGACCAGTTCACTTTCGATCCGCTTAGCTAAGGCAAGCTCTGCCATCACTGCTGCAACTTTGTCATCCTTTGCATAGTTAGCCCAACTCTGCGCACCCCAACCGTTGAAAGTCCAATCGACTGCACCAAGTTGATTACCATCAATCACAAAGGTTGCTCCGCTGTCTCTAATCCAAGAGTCATCCAGTTCGCACTCGACAATAGTTATCTCTTCAGATAAATACTTTTTAGCTATGCGCATATGTTTTGGATCAACCAAAACAATTACCGGTTCATATTCAGCTGCAG
Organism: Rhodoluna sp.; assembly: GCA_030832065.1. Lineage (GTDB taxonomy): Bacteria > Actinomycetota > Actinomycetes > Actinomycetales > Microbacteriaceae > Rhodoluna. Next base: position 5,553 of record JAURJV010000090.1, read on the forward strand.
TGTTGGCAACTTCTGACCAAGCAAGATACGCATCTTCCTGTTGAGCATAATCAGCAGCGGGGAAAGCTAACCAAGTTCTTTCGTGTTTAGCCCACTCAGCTGGCATTACCCAACTCATTGGGAAACACCTGCTATGCCACCGTCAACACCATCTCCGTTATCTTGACGCGGATTAACCACCGGTTTGGTTAAAACTTCATAGGTGTCTGGTCTTCTGGTGGCCAGGAAAGGGAATAGGTCTAACCAGTCGCGCCTTTGATCTAAATCAAGATCAGCAACTAGAACTTCATCCTGATCACGGCTAGCTGAAACTAGGACACGACCGTAAGGGTCACTGATAAAAGATGAACCGTAGAAATTCAGTGCACCTTCAAAACCCCAGCGGTTAGGCACAATCATGAAAGTACCGTTAGCGATGCCGTTACCAACAATCACCTGCTGCCAGAGTGGTGCTGTATCAAAGTCTGGATGGTCTGGTTCTGAACCAATGGCAGTTGGGTAAACCAAAACTTCGGCACCGGCTAGTGAATAAGCCCTGGCCACCTCTGGGAACCACTCATCCCAACAGGTGGGTAGTCCATAATTACCCAGCTCAGTCTCATAGACCGGATAGGGATCTGGATCATTTGGACCAGGAGCAAAGTATTTATCTTCGTAGTAACCGGCGGTTACCGGAATATGGGTTTTCGGGGTGTAACCAATTAGTTCACCGGCAGGGTCAACCAGGATAGCAACGTTGTAACCACGGCCATCAGCTAAACCACTGGCTTCATAGAGGGAAGCGTGAACATAAACGTTGTATTTCTCTGCTGCAGCTTTTGCAAAAGCTAAGGTTGGGCCATCAAGCTCTTCGGCTATCGCTGAAGGCGTTCCGGTTGGTTTCTGGTCTGCTGGATATCTTGAAAGAGTAAGTTCCGGAAGACAAACGAGTTTTGCTCCAGCACCAGCGGCTAATTCAATACCTTTAGTTAGGTTTGCTATGTGCTGCTCTGGATTCTGCTCCCAGTGCATCTGAA
>JAURJV010000091.1 GCA_030832065.1 Rhodoluna sp.
CTTTAACAAGGCTTTTGACTCAACCCAGACAACTTCAATGTCCGGCAGAATCTTGGCATCTATTGATGCATCCAGAGCACTGTTGCAACTGCACGGCTACGAGCTGATTGATCCAATTATTGATGCAACTGAAAACGGTAGGGCGAAGCTTGTTGCTAATGGCATTGATGTTATTGATGGTGAATACATTGATCCGCTGAAACTTGTAATCTTGCTACCTAAAACAGGAGCAGATGGCAACCTAGTTGAGCAAGACCTCCTAAAAGCAAACATCGATGTTGAGCTGGCTAACCGCGATCTAATCATTCCGATGATTACCTTCGCTGACACCCCAGAACTAATCGATGATCTAATTGACCGGATTATTGACTCGGTAAACCGTCACCGCGGCGAACCAAGACCAATTGCCACAGCAGCATCTTTTAGCATCATCCCCGAAGTGGTGGTCTCACCTAGAGAAGCATTCTTTGCTAAGCAAGAGGTAATACCAGCTAAGGATGCAGTTGGCAGAGTATCAGCAGAAATGATCTGCCCTTACCCTCCTGGTGTCCCAGTGCTATCGCCTGGCGAGAGAATTACCCAAGAAGCATTAGATGCCCTATTTGAGGCAAGAGATTCCGGAGTCAGAATTGCCTTTGCGGCAGATAGAACCCTAGAGACTTTTGTAGTGTTGCCAGAGTAGTTAGTCTTCATAGACATGATTACGATGCCCGACCTCGACGATTAGGATCACATACTCGTCGCTCATGAGTTCAAGAATTGCTCGATATTCTTGAATTCGAAGGCTGTGTTGACCTGATCTATTTTCTTTTAGTGGTTTTAGTAGCATCTCGGGATTTGGGCTTAGGCTTAGCCACTGTAGCTTTTTTAGGACTCTTTGCGCTACTGGTTTGTCGAGTTTTCTTAATTGGCGTTCTGCCGTCTGCTTCCATTCCAATATCCATCCAGGTGAGTCCAACACGCTCTAGGACTTCTTCCATGGAATATGTTTTATCGCTTTTACGACCCGCTCTAATGGCTGCACGTATCTCCTCAAGTTCATCCAGTTCTTCCTCGAGGTCTCTAACGCCGCGTTCAAGCAGGCGGAGTATGAAGTGAGTCTTGGTGTGCCCACTTCGTTCCGACAGTTTGTCAATACGATCGCGAAGTTCTTGAGGAAGCCTGATAGTTATCATGGCCATTAGTATCTCCTGTCTTACATGTCTTACAAATGAGAATAAGTGAAACTGTGGATAAGAGCAATAGCTTTGGGAACTAATCATCAAATAACTTGCTGACCCAAAGGTGAGGAAAGTATTTTTCAAATCCGGGAATAAATTCCCTTCCAGTTGCGTTTCCTATAACCAGAGTCTCAAAACCCCACATCTAACTGAAAGGCACTGTTATGAGCAAGAACGCGATCAAGTACCGTAAGCCAAAGGCAAGTAAGCACAATCAACGCTGCACTGCTAATCCGGACAAGGTTAGATACCGTGATACCAAAGAAGCCCAGAGAGCTCTCTCCACGATGCGTCATCTAGGTAAGAAGGAACTAGAGGAGAAGGGCCGTACCAAGTGGAACCAGAAGCGCTACTACCACTGCCCAGATTGCAATGGCTATCACACCACCAGCCAGGATTTTCAAGCCAGCTTTTATACCACTGCCGCATAGCGGGGATAAACCAATTGAAATCTAGGTATTTCAATTAGTAAGTCTTGCAGGCTAAAAACTTTAGCGGGAACGGCGTGTCCGGTTTAAATGTCAGTGGTCTGTTAGAAAATAACTCTCCAACCCAAATAATATTTAGGCCCAATTTGGCGACCCCAAACCAGGCAAAGAATAGAGGCAAATGAACAATAACTTTTTTGGACAAGACGAAGGCAACCTATGGGAGGAATTTGGCGACCCCAAAACCCCTTGGGAGGCTAAAGTCGAAATTCTGGTCAAACTAGCCGCCCTCCAAGGGCAAAAGCAGCACTGGTCAAAGGAGATCGAGTTGCTTGAAAACGCCGCAGATTTGGCTGGAGAGCATGGCATAAAACTCGAGGCGTACCGAATCAACAACATTCTTTCCGCAAGACTTCTCATGGTTCAAGGTGATGCCGATGAGGCAATTCGCCGTGCCGAAATTGTGCTCAATGCCGAGCCTCACTTCGTCCCAGACGAAGACATCATTCGTCCAATTATCAGAGCCAATTGCCGTAAAGGTTCAGCGCTGATCATGCTCAAGCGTTTTGCTGAGGCCCTACCGGTGTTCAAGATTGCTGCCGATTATGCCGAGATGATCGACGACGGCCCAGAAATTGGTAACGCTCAAGTTGCGCTGATGCGCTGTTACATCGAGTTAGCGGAGCTTGATGAAGCTAAGGCAGCAGGAAAAATTGCTAAAGATCTCTATCAGGACAATTCCCGCCTTGGCGAAATGCTTGAAGTCGATCGGCTATTTGCCAAAATTGCAATCCTTGAGGGAAATTTTGTTAGAGCAAAGATTGATCTTCGTGAGATTCGCTTACTTGAGCAACGCCTCCAGCACTCATCAGATGTTGAGACCAAGTTACTTCTAGGCCGCGCTTATCTGGGCTTAGAGAAATACGCTTCGGCTGAGAAGGTCCTAAAACGTGCCTATGAGTCTTGCGTCAACGGTTGGAGCATGGATTTCAATAACAGTGTTGAAGCCGGCTTCTACCTAGCCCAGTGTCTTGGCTTGCAGGGAAAAATTGATGAGGCATCTCGTATTGAGGCAGAATGCAAAGCTATTGCTAAGCGGGCACCAGGTGTGAAAAAGACCGACTTTGAATCCCAAAATGAAGAAATCTCGGATTTGCTCGAAGCTGGCAAACCAGATCTCGCTGTTGTGGCTTCAAAGAACTATCTCGACCTCGCTAATGAACAGGGAGATATCAAAGCTCGCTGGTCCGGCATCGAAAAAATCGTCCGCGGCTACTGGCAAAGAGATGATTTTGAGGAGATCGTCGCTGTTTGGGATGGTCTAACACGCGAGTCTCTGAACTATCAGGATGAGTATGTCATCACCATCAAAAACATGGTCACTCACGCTTTGCAAAAAGTGGGAAGGACGATTGAGGCCCTAGCGCTAAACAAAGAAGTACTTGCCGATTATCGCGTTCGTGAAAATCAAATGGAACTTCTTTACGCTAAGGAAAACGCAGCAAGGATCAACAAAGAACTTGAGAACTACCGTGAGGCTAGAAAACTCAAGGACGAAGTTGTCAAAGAGTATCTCGCTCTAGGATGTCCTGACCGGGCACTAGGCTTGATCGAGTACATGGACAAACGTAAAAAGCGCGGTCCAAGTAAATAACTAAATATTTTCTGTTCAAGCTGAGCAATCAGCAAAGAAGAGTGCAACCTGCCTCCCATCGGTAAGGTGCCAAGCAACAAACAAACGGAACAGACCGAAACACAAACCGTGTTAGGTAAACCAAGATGGGGCAGTAATGCCCCGACTTAATAAGAAGGGGCATTACTCATGTCTGAAGATACAAACAACCAAGAACCGAAGATGCTACCGGTCTTCTCATCACACACCGGAAAGCAATTCAACGAGCTAGCAAAATCTGGAAGGGCTCCAGATTTTGAAATCACCAGTGAACCGGTCAAATGCTCCGGTTACTGGGAGGGCCATAACTTCCACTGGATACCAATCTTCCGCTATTCAGAGCCAAGAATCCTAATCACCGCAAGGTGGATAGAAGGAGAGAAATTTGAGGTTGTAGTCAATGGTGAAACAGTCAACTGGTATCACCACGATCCAGAGCGCCTAAAAGAAGGTTTAGCCAAAGCTAGACCAGACCAGGTAAAGGCCACCGAAGGTAGACCTTGGATTTTCATCTCTACCGGTGATGGCGCTTATGCATTCAACTGTGCTGAAGAACCGCTAAAGGGCTGCACCGCAGAAGCAAATAAGAGGGGTGCGTAATAGTGAGTGGAATCACATACACAAACAAGTTTCTAAACCCAACTTCCCAGCTCGGTACCTTACGAAAAACCTGGTTTCCTGATGGCCAAACCTCGGTTATCAAAGGTTGGGGCTACGAGGTGGCTAAATCGCGACTGATTGCAGTTCAGCAAGACCAGTATGACAATCTGCATTCACTTGTAGAAGAAGATACCTGTAGCTGTGGGCTGGTGATTGATCTAGATGTTCACCAAGAGTTAGACGCCATCCTCAAAGTAACAGGACATCGCGATCACCTCACGCTAAAGCCCCTTAGCTATGTCACCTTTAGAGGCCAGGTTCACAAGAGACTATGGGGCATGAATGGCTCTCACCCGGTGGATAGAAAGTGGAATCAGGTAGTCAAAAAGTACTTTCCAAAGATTGAGTTTGCAGTTGAAGGGGAAACAGATGGCAAGTAGGACATGGCGGTATGTGAGTAGGTATGTGAATCCAGAGGAGACCATAAAAGAAATAGAAGGTTACTACGGAAGGATTACCTCTAGCCCGGTATTCTTTGGCTACTGGGCCAGAGTGAGCATCTATAAGGTAGCCCTTAGAGATGTTGAGGAGAACCTGCACTCTCTACTAGAAGAGAGAACCTGCTCCTGTGGTCTCACCCTAAGGAAAGACCAAGATCCTAAAAAGATTCTCAGCTCTAAGCATCACCGTAACCACACCACCCTAGAGAACGAACCTAACCCCAAATTCAGAGGCAAAGTTGGTAGAAGAATCACGATGCCACTTCAGCGAGATGAATGGCAGCATGAGGTGGATGTGTTGTGGGACTTGTTGATTGAGTCAGAATGAATAAATGGGAACATCGATTTGATCCGTAATCAAGAAGGATAGATCACTTAAGCTGATCAAGGGAGGTCAGCGTGACAAGGTTCTGGTGGGTCAGCCAAAACGAAACTTTTAAAGAGGAAGCCACGGGCGGTTTCATGTGGTCTCCAAAAACCAATAAAGACGGTAGGAAAAGTGCCTATTACGACTTCATGACACAGATCCGCAGAGGAGACATAATTTTCTCCTTTGTTGACACCAGAATAAAAGCTGTTGGTGTGGCTCTCGGTTCTGCATATGAAAGTCAGAAACCCCAAGCTTTTGGGTCAAAAGGATCAAACTGGTCTCCAATTGGGTGGCGAGTTGATGTGGATTATTTAAGGCTTGATACTAATTTCCAACCAAGTGAATTTATGGATCAGATTGGACCTCTTCTTCCAGTTAAGTACTCGCCACTCGGAATGAATGGCAGAGGAGCACAGGCTTATCTCTTTTCAATCTCCAATGAGCTAGGAAATCTATTGCTTACCCTCACACAGGCACCAGAGTTGAAGATCGAATCAGTAGATCTTTCAGAAATTACCTTCAACGAGGAAGAGCAGACGCTTTTATCTGATAAGTCTCTAAGTGAAACCGTAAAAGCTACCTTAGTGCAGGCGCGCAGAGGTCAGGGATTGTTCAGGAGAAGGGTACACCTAGTTGAAATAGGCTGTCGAGTCACCCAAGTAACTGCAGAGAAATTGCTGGTGGCAAGCCACATCAAACCTTGGAAAGTCTCGAGCAACGAAGAGAGGATGTCCGGGAATAACGGGCTTTTCCTGTCTCCTCACGTAGATGCGCTTTTTGACAAAGGTTTCATAACTTTCTCCACTAGTGGCGACATGCTTGTCTCCCCTCAATTAGACAAAGATGTTTTGGAGAGATGGAAGATAGACCCCAAGAAATCAGTAGGAAAATTCAATGAAGAACAGAAATATTTCCTGGATTTCCATAACAGAGAAAAATTCAAGGCCAGTTGATTTATTTGAGTGAGTTCTTGAATACTCGCCCGTTAACGCCCCACCTTCGTGCAGGTAATACTTGCTGCTCTTGTGGCTATGGTTACGTATTTTGTGAAGGTTTGAATGTCTAGGGGGTTTAGGTTGTTACCTCGGTAGTTGTTGTGCTCTAGTTGGCTGAATTGGTGGGCTAGGAAGGTTTCTCCTGCATCTAGTAGTGTCTACTACTATTACTTTTCTTACAGGATCGTCTATCTCCTGATTATTGAAGAATGAGTTGGCCCCTTCGGATTCTTTGATTAGGAGGAATGACTTCTCTTCGATATCCCCGGTCTTATTACTTCTGCTGCAACTTGGACTGGGGAGAAGAGGGCTAGGCTTGACTCATGAATAACGCACTTAAGAAAGCAACTTCGTTTGAATTAATCGGCCTGGCCTTTATGTGGTTTGGCATCGTTGTTGGTAGCTATGTCTCTCTTTCAGAAAGACCTATCTACAGCGAAATGGGGAAAATTATTGGGGGCACGGAGAGCGTATTAAGGCCGAGCACCTATGTATTCCTACTAGCTATTGTCGGTTTTGCAGTTTTTGCAGCAATTGGCTTTAGAACTGCAGATTTACAGTTATCTCAGGTCTCGGAAGGGGCACTACCAGTATTTAGATTTACCGCAGTTGGGGTAATTGTTTCTTTAGTATCGCTGGCTATTTTTGCCATAACCTTGTTCTTTGCATCTTTTAATTCTTTTAGATCAAATACTGGAATCATTGAGCAACTGCTAGGTGTCTATTTACCAATTCTTTTGGCTGCAGCAGCTTGTATTTTTGCGCTGTTGGCTGTGACTGTATATAGAAAGTCAAACAATGCTGAGGAAAAGTTAGATCCAGCACAAAAAAGAGCAAAGCGTGAAGCTGCCCTTGCCTTTATATATCCAATCGTGGGAACAACTATTGCTCTGATTATTGGTTTGATTTTCTACCAAGCCAGAAGAGAAAACCCTCAGGTCTGGGCTTGGGTCTTAATTCTGGCTATCGTTGCCGGCTCCATTGTTGCTGGAAGCATTTATTCAGCTCGCACCAGAGCACTTGGAGTTAAGGCTGTGGCTAGACCAGTTAGAGTTCCTGGAACTGCTGCATTGAATTTGAACTTCGCTCTGGTAGTTGTCTATATCGTGATTGTCACTATCATGGCGTTTACCTACGGTCTTGGTGCAATCTCCGCGTTAGACCAGAGCTACACGGTCTATCCGCCAGTGGAGAGAATAGCACCGGCTGATGCCGATTGGTTCTTCAAATCGATGCTCCCAGCAATTCTGATCTTGGCATTGGTTGAGGTATCGGCTTATATTGCTGTTCGGATCAGAAGTATCGTCTCTAGTAAGTAATGAAGTTTTCTTGTTCTGGCATTCTTTTTGATAACGACGGAGTCTTAGTTGATTCCCACGCTGCTGCTAAGGCAGCGTGGGATGTTTGGGCTAGTGAATATCATCCAGGCTATGACCTAGATAAGGCTAAGAATGCTGGCAGAAGAGCAGAAGACATGGTTAGAGAGCTCACGTCTTCCGAGTTTCATGAAGTAGCTATTGATCGGATTAATGCTTTGGAGCAAGAAACTGCTCACATGACTGTTCCTCTGGCTGGGGCAAGAGAGCTACTAACTAGTCTTGATCAGAAGTATTGGACTATCTGCACATCAGCTAATCCAAATTTAGGTAAGGCAAGGTTGGAAGCCGCTGGGTTGCCGGTGCCTAAGCTTTTAGTTACCGGTAATGATGTTGAACGAGGAAAACCATATCCCGACGCCTACCTACTTGGTGCTAAAAAATTGGGGCTTGAACCATCGGATTGTGTTGTCTTTGAGGATGCCCAGTCTGGTGTTTTAGCCGCATTTGAAGCAGGTATCGGCTTGGTTATCGGGGTTGGCACCAGAGGCATGGAAACTGATGCTGATTTGGTTGTGAAAGACCTAACAGGTATTAGTTTTGATGGTGAGGTATTAGTAATTCCGGATAAGAACAGATTGAGGTAAACAAATGGCTGAAGTAGTAATGTATGGGGCTGACTGGTGTGGTGACTGTAGAAGATCAGAAGCACTGCTAAAAGCACTAGACGTTGAGTTTGAAAAGAAGGACGTTGAGCAGTCCGCTGAATTTACTGAGGAAGCTAAGGCAATCTCTGGTAGAACCAACATCCCGGTGATTGTTTTTTCTGACGGTAAGCACCTAGTTGAGCCAAGTGATGCAGAATTGCAAGCTGAACTGAAGGTGCGCGGCATCATTTAAGTTTTACTAAAAAGTTATTTACTGCTGACTAGCCTCTAGCTAGGCAGCAGTAATCTTTAATCGGGGGCTAAGGGATAGCTCTTTGAATATCGAATTGGGGAAATCATGCAAAATAGCAAAAGCACGCTACGACTTGTAGCATCTGTGATGTTCTTTATCGCCGCGGTGTCAGCTCTTTGGGGAAAGACAATAATCGCTCTACAGTCAATTGGCTACATCCAAGATCTGGGAGTTTTAGGCGGGCTGTTCGGACTACAGTATTTCTCAGCCGAACTACTATATTTTCCAGGTGCAATGGCACTTGGAATAATCGGAGTTTTACAAGGTAAAGAGCGCTTACTTTTGTGGGGATCGATTTCACTTTGGGTTTACTGTGTCCCACTGGTTTGGTTCTCTGCGGTCAATATTTCCGGCTTCGGATTTCTAATTAGCTATCCGGTAGAAGTATTACTTGGCGATGATATTGCCAATCAGTCGGCGACGCTTGGATTAACCGCTGCAACCGCTCTGGTAGTGCTCAGCTCTCGAGTTCCAGAGGCTCAGCCCATCGAGGGTTCAGTCAACGCAACCAGTTCTGGCCAAGGGGTAGAAAGCGGGATGCCCATGTTGGCTTTGATTGGTGCTTTCGTATTTCCAATTATCGGTATTATTCTTGGCCACCTGTCGTTGTCACAGATGCGAGCAGGAACTATGAGTCCGAGAAATCGTGGATTTGCCCAAGCTGGGTTATTTATCGGCTATTTGCTAACAGCCATAGCGCTGTTCTTGGTTCTCTGGGTCGTCTGGGCAATTGTAAGTTGGCAGAATAGTTATTACTAACGTTCATCGTCCAGTCTTATTTCTAAAGTAATAAGTTCTGGGCTTAGGCCAATTAGTATGAAAGTCTCGATGAGAAAGTCAACAACATCGTCTACTTCATCATCGGACCAACCTTTTTCAATGAAGTAGTTGGGTATTTCTTCATCGGGTTCAGACCAGCCTTTGCCGGTGACGATCTGGATAGCTTCTTGGGCATCAGGGTTTCCGATTTCTAGCCAAATAACGTCTTCCTCATCCCAAAGGCCCTGTATATAAAGGTCTTCATAGAGTGGATTCTCAACGTTTATGCTCCACATCCCTTCGGTAGCTACCTCGAGTAGTGCCGTTGCTATCTCATCGGCTAAATGGTGCCAGCCTTCTGGTACTGAATAGGTCATTTATTTCCTCCTATTCCCTTTTAACTGATTTGAGCCTAGACTTATTCCATCAAGATCACTTGATAGTAGTCGTTTGCAGCACATGTTCGAACCTTGAGTCTGAACAGTATTTATAGATGTGCCAGTCTTCCTTCTAGAGAACAGTTGGTTCTCATGTGTGGGTTTGCGCAGTTCGACTAGCCACCATACATAAAGGAATAAAGAATATGCCGAAAAACGGCACTAGCTCCCGTGCGCCTAAGAAAGCGACACTAAAAACAGGCCCTAAAAAGCCACATCGTAAAGGCACCACTGCTGCCAAAGCAGCTGTTGCTGAAGTTACTCGCAAGCCAAGACACTCATCCGCGAAGCGCGATGAGCGTCCAGCCAGGCGCGAGTGGACAGAAGAAAAGCCAGTTAGATCTGGCGAAAGACCAGCCAGAGCCAAACGAGCCGACGACAAGCCACAGCGTAAAGACCGCAGACCTGACTGGACGCCAGTTAAGTCAAAGGAGTCTTTTGCCGGTAAGCAGGCGAGAACTGCAGGTGCTTCGACCAGACCTAAGCGTGATGAGCGTCCAGCCAGGCGCGAGTGGACTGAAGAAAAGCCAGCACGTCGCGACTCACGAGCACCAAGACGTGAATGGAGCGATGAGAAGCCAGCCCGTCGTGATGATCGTGGTTCCAGAGATCCACGCAGATCAGATCGCGTGGCTAGAGATGAGAACCGCCAGAGAAGTTTTGATGGCGCTAGATCTAAGACTCCAAACAAGAAAGCTTTCTTTGAGGATGTTGTTTTAGAGAAACTGCAATCAGTTGAACAGTCCGAAGCAATCATTGAAACACGTTTCGAAGACATGGGCCTACACCCTCGTCTAGTTGAAGCGCTGAAGAAGATGGGTGCTGAAGCGCCTTTCCCAATTCAGCAGGCAACTATCCCGGCGGGTATCTCCGGTAGGGATGTTTTGGGTAGAGGTAAGACTGGATCTGGTAAGACCATTGCTTTTTCTATTCCACTGATTACAAAGCTAGTTGCCGGTGGTTCGCAGCCTCGTAAACCTAACCGTCCACGTGCCTTAGTGCTTGCACCAACTAGAGAACTAGCCGATCAGATTGATAGAACTCTTTCACAGCTAGCTAAATCAGTTGGTTTTTATACCACCTGCATTTACGGAGGTATGCCACAGCGTCGTCAAGAAATTGCGATGCAGCGCGGTGTGGACATTTTGGTGGCTACTCCTGGACGCCTTGAAGATCTAATGGCTCAGAAGATTGTTGATCTGAGAGATGTTGAAACACTAGTTATTGATGAGGCAGATCACATGTGTGATCTTGGCTTTATTGAGCCGGTGAAGAGAATCACCGCTGCTACTGGTGATTCACAAAAGATGCTGTTCTCGGCAACTTTGGATAAAGAAGTTGATGCCCTTGTTCGTCAGTTCCTACCGAACCCTTATGTGTATGAGGTTCCTAACGAAACTGAAGAGACCAGCGATATTGTTCACCGCGTAATGTTCACCGAAGCCGATGACCGAAGCGCAGTGCTGCTTCGTCTAGTTCAAGGTATGGGTAAAACACTGATCTTTACTAGAACCAAGATGACCGCTGAGCGTTTATCCGAATCTCTAACTAGCGCTGGTGTTCCAGCTGCTAGATTGCACGGTGATTTGAACCAAAACCAGAGAAACCGTAACCTGCAACGCTTTATGGGTGGCGAGGTTAGAGTTCTTGTCGCAACTGATGTGGCAGCCCGTGGTATTCACGTTGACGATATCGCAATTGTGATTCAGGTTGATCCACCAGAGGAATACAAGACCTATCTGCACCGTTCAGGGCGTACCGGCCGCGCTGGTAAGCAGGGAACTGTAATCACATTGGTGCCACGTTCACGCAGACGTAAAGTTGAGGATCTTCTTCGCAGAGCAGAACGCGATGCAATCTTCACCGATGTGAAGCCAGACAGCCCACTGCTAGCTCAGATTGCTGGCCCAATTGCACCAGCTCCTGCTGTTTCATTGCTTGATTTTGGTGACAGCAGAGGTGGCTCCAGAGATGGTGGTCGCTCTCGTTCAGATCGCGGTTCATCTAGAGGCGGTTCAAGTAAATTTGCTGGGAAACCAAGAGGTGGTTCCAGAGATGGAGCTAGATCGGGTGGACGAGCAGCAGGAAAGTCTTCTGGGAGACCTGCAAGAAGTAAGTAATTTAGTGAGAAATCCGCCTGAAGAAATTCAGGCGGATTTTTTGCTTAATCTGTTTTTACAAGGATAAATTCACCAGTTGCAAAGAAGTTCTGGAATCTCTTTTTGGTTCGTTTCATGTAGGTTGGCAAGAATTCAATAATCTCGGCAGCCTTCATTTCCAAAATTGCGTTGGTTAGGCACAGAGCTCTTGCCATGACTAATATCTCAAAGTCCTCTGGAGAGATCTTGGGTAGTTCGGCAATTGATGAATAACCTTCTGCTACATGCTTCTCTCGCTCCTTATCTTCTCTGAGATACAGGGCATTTATCGAGAGGTCTTGGATTGGGAGACCAAAACCAGCATCATCAAAGTCGATAACTGATAATCCATTTGGGCCTTGGATTATATTTCCTGCGTGCAGATCGGCATGAATTGGTTGAAGTGGGATTTCTTTACTTAGTCTTTCATGCAGGTCATCTGATATCTTGAGGGCATCCATCAAAAGCCCATACAGCTCATCGTCGATCTCTTTGGGTTGATTAGGTCTGAGCAGGTCTTTTGCCTGAAGTAGTGAGTTATTGATATTAGGTAAAGTTGCCGGAGCAGTGAAAGTAAGGTTTTTTGCAAAGACCTGCAGTTTGGCCATGGCTTGGCCAATACCAAAGAGCTGTTCGTTTGTCGGCTCATCGCCAACTTCTTCACCTTCTAGCCACTCAAACATGACCGCGTTGAACTCAGCTTCTAGTGGGGCAAAGTAAACGGAAGTGTAGAGCTCACCTGAAGTTGTTCTTACCGGTACTGGTGCTGAAACCTCACCGTCTAGGGCTTCAAGCCACTGCATCTCCGCAAGGATCTCATTTGCTGATTTGCTAGAGCCTAGATTGATCCGCAAGGCATAGGCCTTATTGCTAGAGACTGCTTTGAAGGTGCTGTTAAACCCATGGTTGGCATTGGTCAATTCATTGGCGTCAATACCGTATTGGGCAAGCAGTCCTGGCACCAACTTCCCCACTTCAGCGATCTGTCCAGCCTCATCAAGTTCGGTGTAAGTCATCGTTCAAGACTAACTCAGGAGATTGATTGTTTTTTGGATCCCGGCGTTACTTAAACGCAGAATCCCCCGGGGTAATTACTTCCGGAGGATTCTGTTTGATGCTGTGACCTCCCCACCTACCTATGGAGAACCCCTTGGGCTCGTATCAATGTGGAGGAACGTTTAATCAAAACCTAATTGATTTCTAAGAATATATCAAGCATGTGAATAAACATTTCTGCTGTTTTTGTAAAACGTTAGACTGCAAAACACTGGGCACGTAGGAGAAAACTAAATGCCCAAAACATCACTATTTATATTTTTCGATGAGTCAGGTAATTATGACTTTTCCGACAACGGAACAAAACATTTGGTGATGTCTGCAGTATGCACCTCCGAGCCAGCAGTAAACCTCAAAATTTTAGGCGACTTGAAGTATGAGCTACTTGCTAGTGGAATAAACATTCCCAATTTTCATGCTTCCGAGGATGTTCAATTGGTTAGGAATCAGGTATTTTCATCGCTGGAAAGACTTTCGATAAGCGCAGCTAAATCATTTTGGATTCGTAAAGATGACTCAAGGCTGGGCAAACCTGGGCTGGTCAATGTTTATAAACAATTCGGATTGGCCTTTGCAAAATGGGCGGAAGTTAGAAGTGAGATATTTGAAGGTAGAAAGACAGTTCTGATGTTTGATCGAGTGCTACACGGAAAAGATCAAAGAGCCTTCAGAGCCAGCACCAAAGCGCTTTTCGGAACTCTGGAAGGCTCAAGTTTTGTGTTTTTTCACAGTGTGCATATGGACTTCAATGGGCAAATAGCCGACTACATAGCGTGGGCTCACTACGTCAATCTAGAACGAGGGGAAGTTAGGCCCACTAATGCCTTGCCTAAGCGATTATCCGAACTGGATAACCTATTCGATTGGTTGGAAGCGGCTAAGTAGTAGGGGTTGCACGCCCCGGTCATTCTGGGCTAAACTCTTAGTAGCCAAAGACCGCCGGTTTCGGCAGAGGCTAAATCCCCTGATTTATCAAGGTTTTAGCCTGTGTTGACTAAGGTCCGCTGACAAAGCGGCATCCTGCGCAGGTGAACTGAATTAGATTTTTCTAGCTCTGGTCATTTGCGCCAGAGCTTTTTTGTTTTCGACCCTAGGGCTACCGGCATCACAGATATAAGGAGCGCCATGGCGGACAAGCAAGCCTCAGTCGCAGAGTTAACTGGTCTATTCCAGTCCTCTAAGGCTGTTCTGCTCACCGAGTACCGCGGACTCACTGTGGCACAGCTAAAAGAGCTGCGCCGTTCAATCAGTGCCGATGCAACTTACGCCGTAGCCAAGAACACATTGCTAACCATTGCAGCTAAGAACGCTGGAGTTGACGCTTTCGAGGGTCACTTTGCCGGTCCTAGCGCGGTGGCATTCGTTTCCGGAGATGTAGTCTCTGTTGCGAAGGCAATGCGTGAATTTGCTAAGGCAAACCCACTGTTGGTCGTTAAGGCGGGCTTCTTCGATGGAGTCGCACTAACCGCTGCAGAGGTAACCAAGCTTGCCGATCTCGAATCCAGAGAAGTACTTTTGGCCAAGGCCGCAAGTGCTTTCAAGGCTTCGCTATTCGGTGCAGCATACATGTTCCAGGCACCTCTTGCTCAGGCTGCTCGCGCAGTCGACGCTCTGCGTCAGAAGCAAGAAGCTTAAACAAACTAAAAAGATCCAAGCTTTACAAACAAACATTAGGAGAAACAAATGGCAAAGCTGACTACAGACCAGCTAATCGAGGCCTTCAAGGAACTATCACTTATCGAGCTTTCAGAGTTCGTTAAGAAGTTCGAAGAAGTATTCGAAGTAACCGCCGCTGCTCCAGTTGCTGTCGC
>JAURJV010000092.1 GCA_030832065.1 Rhodoluna sp.
CCTTGCACCTTCCTCAGTTTCGCAGAGATCGCTGGCTACCCACTTGATGTTGACTTTCACCTGCTCAGCAAATCCACCGGCTCTCAAAGCTTCGGTAACCGAAAGGTAGGCATCGGGTAGGTCAATATATTTACCGACCAGCGCAACATTTACTTCACCCAAAGGCTCGTGGACGGCCTTTAAAACACTTGACCATCTTGACCAGTCCACTTCGTTAGCGGTTAGCCCAAGGTGTTTGATGATGTAGCTATCTAAACCTTCTCCGTGAATAACACTTGGGATGTCATAGATGCTATTGGCGTCAGCAGCATTCACAACAGCTTCAATGTCTACGTCACACATCAATGCAATCTTTTTCTTAATGGATTCACCGATTGGGCGATCCGAGCGGCAAACTATTGCATCGGGTTGAATACCAATTGAGCGCAAAGTCGCTACCGAGTGTTGAGTTGGCTTAGTTTTGAGCTCGCCGCTGGGAGCAAGGTAGGGGACCAGCGAAACATGAACGAAGAAAACTTTGTCGCGTCCCAGTTCATGGCGAACCTGCCTGGCCGCTTCAATGAACGGCTGAGATTCAATGTCACCAACGGTTCCACCAATCTCAGTGATGATTACATCTGGGGCAGGGTCCTGTTGCGCCTGCATTCTCATGCGGCGTTTAATTTCATCGGTGATGTGTGGGATGACTTGAACAGTGTCCCCCAAGTAACCACCAGATCTCTCTTTACGGATCACTTCGCTGTAAACCTGACCGGTAGTTACGTTGGCAGCCTGTGAGAGGTTTACATCTAAAAAGCGCTCATAGTGACCGATGTCTAGGTCAGTTTCAGCTCCATCGTCAGTCACAAAGACTTCACCGTGCTGAAATGGGTTCATGGTGCCGGGGTCAACGTTTAGGTAAGGATCAAGCTTTTGCATGACTACGGAAAGGCCACGTGCTCTGAGTAGATTTCCTAAGCTGGCAGCGGTTAGACCTTTACCGAGAGAAGACGCGACACCACCGGTCACGAAAATTTGTCTTGTTTTACCAGAATCCATCGCATTAGCCATGGAATTTAACTTTATCAGCGAGCCTGCCAACCTTACAAATCAGATTCGCGACACTCCGATTTTCAAGCTAACTTTTTGCTAACGCCAATAGCTCTAAAGCATGCTCCCTAGCCGACTCAGAGTCTTGAAGACCGGATAGCATTCTGGCTAATTCAGCGGATCTCTGCTCTCCAGTCAAATCATGGACGTCGCTGGCAGTAAATCCTGCCGAACTGCTCTTAATTACTGTTAGGTGTTTATCGGCAAAGGCCGCCACCTGAGCCAGGTGGGTCACCACAATTACCTGCGCGGTTTTGGCAAGTCCAGCTAGTCTTCTGCCCACCTCTATTGCTGCTGCTCCGCCTACCCCTGCGTCGACCTCATCGAATATGAAGGTCGCGGCATTTTCCGATTCGGAGAGGATAACTTCTAGAGCCAGCATTATTCTGCTCAACTCTCCCCCTGAAGCAGCCTTAGCTATCGGACGGGGTTCGGCTCCTTCGTATGATTCCAGTAAGAAGGTAACTTCATCCTGGCCGCTTGGACCAAGCTCAACTCGTTCTACTTGAACATGAAGTTTTGAATTAGCCATCGCCAACGATTTCAGCTCGGCTGTGACTTTCTCGGCCAAAGTTATGGCAGCACGAATTCGATTTTCAGTAAGTTTAGTTGCAAGCTGCTCTACCTTGACGCGGGATTCCTCAACCAGTGATTCCAATGACTCGATACTCATTGATCCACCATCTAGTTGCATGAGCCTGGCTTGGGCATTCTGCTGATACTCAAAAACTTCAGCAAGTGTTGGGCCAAAGCGCTTTAGAGCGAGGGCAATTTCGCTGCGACGTTCCTGAATCTGATCTAGACTGAGCCCGCTATCAGATTCCATAGAGGCCAGGTAGCCGGACAGATCAGCCGCAATTTCGTTCAACTGAGAAATCAACTCACGAATTGAATCGACCTTATCGTTTAGGGAACTGTCGTAACCTACGGCAGACTCCAGCGCTTTACGAGCTCTACCTAGTTGCCCCAGTGCATCACTGGCATCAAAATTCTCAGTTAGCAAAGCATCGTGGGCTAGACCAACTGACTCACGAAGCTGCTCTGTGTGGGTAAGCCTTTGAGCTAGTTCCGCCAACTCAACATCCTCGTTGGGCTTGATGTCTAACTTCAAAAGGAAGTCAAGGTTATCGCTCAGCTCTGCTCGCTCCCGCTCAAGAGTGGCAGTTCCTGACTTGGCATCGTTTAGTTTTGCGAGTGCATCTTTCCAGGCTCGGTAAGCAGTTGAATATTGCCCCACCAGTTCCAGCTGGTTTGACCCTGAAAACTTATCCAGAGAAATTCTTTGAGCTGACTGCGATTTGAGCCTAATCTGGTCAGCTTGGCCATGGACCACTACTAGTTCCTGCCCAAGTTCACTCAATAAGCCGATAGGTACTTGACGCCCACCAGCAACGGCCTTTGATCTGCCATCCGATGAAACCGTCCTGGACAAGAGTAATTGGCCATCGTCGACAATAGCTCCAGCTTCTTCCGCCCTCACCAAGACAGGATGATCGGCTCTCAAGTGCCAAGCACCAGAAACCACAGTCTGGTTAGAGCCGGCTCTAATGGTCCCAGAATCTGACCTATCGCCAAGCAGCAGACCTAGAGCCGTCAAAACCATGGTTTTACCAGCACCAGTTTCACCAGTTACTACGGTTAAACCTTTGTCAAAGGCAAGCACTGCTTCTTGGATAACCCCAAGATCTTTTATGTGAATTTCTTCGATCATTTGTTTAGGATTTAGGTTCTTCCGGTCCACGCCAACCAGCCACCGGAAGTGAGAACTTGTTAACGAGGCGGTCGGTAAAAGGCCCGATACGCAGTCTGGCTAGTCGAACGGGTTTTTCAGATCTGGTTACCTCAACACGAGCACCAACTGGTAGATCATGAGTTCTTCTACCATCGCACCAAAGCACTCCAGTACCGGAGGATCGTTCTAGTACTTCAACTGCTATAAGTGAGCTGGGGCTAACAACCATCGGTCTTGCAAACAGTGCGTGAGCCGAGAGTGGAACCATCAGCATCGCCTCAACACCAGGCCAGACTACTGGACCCCCAGCACTGAAGGCGTAGGCGGTTGAACCAGTTGGGGTCGCCATGATCACGCCGTCACATCCGAAAGTTGAAAGTGGGCGACCATCTACTTCGAGTGCAACTTCAAGCATGCGTTCAGCAGCGCTCTTCTCAACTGTGGCCTCGTTCAGTGCCCAGGTTCTGTAAACCTCACGACCTGCGACTAAAACTTTTACTTCGAGAGTTAGTCGCTCTTTGACTACATAATCCTTGGCGACAACTCGGGCGACAGCGTTTGATAAGCCTTCGCGCTCACTTTCAGCTAGGAACCCAACGTGACCCAAATTGATTCCCATCAATGGCGTCGAGCTTTCCCGAACCATTTCCGCGGCTTTCAAAATAGTGCCATCTCCACCGAGAACCATAACCAACTCGAGTTCGTCTTCGGCTACTTTGACGCCTAATTCGTTTACTTTATCCAGCCAACTGAGTGAAGCCACATCTCCGGCAAGAAATTCTTTAGCTTCGGTTATCTGGGGAACAGACATAACGGGGGCCAAACCGGCCTGAACCAGCTGTTCAATTGTTTCAATCAGAGCCTTTACGGCATCCTGTCGGCCAGTGTGGGCGACCAACAACACATTTCTATCTGCTGTCATCTTGACCACCTCATCCCACTTCTAATCTAGCCCTTGGCTTTAGCCAACTCCTCAATTCTGCCAGACCAGTCAATGCTCCAATCGGTCTCCACAGAATTCAACCAAACCAAGTATTCGACGTTGCCGTGGGTGCCAGGCAGTGGCGACCTAATCAGGCCATGGATTCCAAGGCCTAAGCGCTTGGCTTCAGCCAAGACTTGATTGATGGCTGAAGCTCTAAGTCTGTGATCATTGACTATTCCTGAAGCATCAAGGGATGATTTCCCTACCTCAAATTGGGGCTTAATAAGCAGAATAAGTTGAGCCTCTGGAGCCACCTTAACCATGCGCTCTAAGACAAGGGTCAGCGAAATAAAACTGAGGTCCGCTACAACGATCCCGATGCTTTTCTCATCGAGATTCGTTTTGGAATGCTTACTTAGCGATGCCAAGTCCATTTCCCGAGCATTGTAGTTTTCAATGTTGGCCACCAGACGGTTATCTAGCAAGGTTGGAGAGATTTGAGAGTGCCCAACATCTACAGCAATGACTTTTTGCGCTCCATTGCGGAGTAAAACATCAGTGAACCCACCGGTGGAAGCTCCAACATCAAGGCAAATGTGACCACGAACGTCGATGTTAAATTCTTTTATCGCTGCAGCCAACTTATGTCCAGCGCGTGAGACGTAGTCCTCGGCCGGAAGGACAACAAGCTCCTGGTTTTCTAAAACATTTTGGGAAGACTTTTTAGCTTCTTTGCCATCAATGTAAACTCGGCCACTTTCAATCAATCCTGAGGCGTGGTTTCTTGATCTTGCTAAACCGCGTTCAACAAGTTCGACATCTAGCCGATTAGGCACAATTACTGCTCTAGGTCAGAGTTGGCGGCGTTCAGCTCGCTGTTTAGCTCTTCATAAAGTTTTTGATATGCTTGAGGCTGCTGAGCTAAGTCGAGCTTGGCAATCTCTTCCAGTTGCTCTTGAATCTGCTCTAATCTGTCGTTCATCAATACCCTCAGCTATATAACTCTTTTTGAACATCCAAGAAATGAATGTGTTTATCTGCATTCCAAATAACCTTACAGGCTGCCCTGAGTGCATCGATGGAATTCGGGTCGCCTTCAGTCACTAAAACTTTATCGCCGAGAAGTTCGACTTCAACCCCATTACACTTCCAACCCCGCTTTGTCTGAACAGGTTCAGGGTAAGTATCGAGAAGATCTGCCAGGGTTTCCAAAACGTAATCCGCTCGCTCTTTTGGTTTAGCAGCCAAAACATCTTTCTTAGCAGCTATGCCGGTCAACACAACAGCCGAAGCTATTCCTGCTCTTGTCGCGCCAAGAATGTCAGTTTCCAGCCTGTCTCCAATAAATAAAGCGTCTCTGGTATTGAAAGTTGCCATCGCTGTTTCAAAAATAGCTACCTCTGGTTTCCCAGCGACTATCGGAAATTGTCCAACAGCAGTGTGGACAGCACTCACGAGGGTGCCATTACCTGGTGCGATTCCTTTTTCTTGAGGCAGAGTCCAGTCATTATTACTGGCTATCCAAATTGCTCCGTTTTGAATGCAATACGATGCTTCCGCCAGCTCTCGCCAAGACACGTCAGGGGCAAAACCTTGAAGTACGGCAGCAGGTTGATCCTCGCTACTTGAAACTAATTGAAAACCAGCTGCTGAGACAAAACCTCTTAGACCTTCACCACCAACAACATAAACTTTTGAGCCAGCGGGAACCCTTTTCGCTAATAGTTCAACTGCGGTTTTACCCGAAGAAATTACTTCAGATGCGGACACAGTGAGCCCAAAAGAATTTAGCTGATCAGCAATTGCCTGCTGTGTGCGAGAAGAATTGTTGGTGACATACCCGAAACGAATTCCAGCAGAAGTTAAGGCGTTAATGCTGGGAATTGCCCTGTGTATTGCGCGGTTACCTTCATAGATAACCCCATCCAAATCTGCTAGTACTAGATCGTATTTGTCCCAGAGTTTATTAGCGACCACGACCTGGACCTCGGCTGCGCCCCTTAGGCGGGCCACCAAAGCCCTTATTGTTACCCTTGCCACCTCGTGGCTGTGGACCAAAGTTGTTCTGCTTCTTTTCGAATGGCGGACGCTTTGGCTTTTCTGGCTTACCAGACTTGTCTGCGTTATCTTCCATGTCTCTATTTTCTCTCTTAAATGAGGTATCCCGAGGCGTCCTGGCCACGACGTCATGTTGGGTTTTGTTTGAAAGTCGCGCCGGTTTGGACGCCTCGGGAATTTGTATCTCCTCGATTACGGAGAAAACTTCATTCTCGGGGTCATTCTCCCCAAGGAAGTGCTGCTCAGCTCTGATAGCTAAATCCGTCCAGCGCTGTGCCTCACTTTCTCTGTTGGCAAGTCTAAGAGTTTCGGCATAAGCGCGAAAGAGGGGTGGGGAAAACTCGTGGACATTAGTTGCACTAAGTTCTGGGATTTCTAACTCGGCCAAAGCGAGTTCGATTTCGTTCAGGTCTAGCCTTGCCCCAGACATTGCAATTGCCAAATTCACTCGAACAGCAGGAGGCAATGCCTTACGGTCAACGGATCTGCCTAGCTCCAATGCCTTTTGAGGCCGGCCCAAACCGCGCTCAGAGTCAACCATCAGCGGAATCTGGCTATTTGAACCTGAAATCCTGCGATAGGTTGTCAGCTCTCTAAGAGCCAAGCCAAAATCACCGACGAGATAGGCAGTAACACCAACTGTTTCGCGAACAACAGCAATTCGGCCAGCGCGTTTAGCAGCGGCAAGTGCGTGTTTGTGAGCTAACTCGGGATCCTGTTCAAAGAGCAAGTTAACCATGGCTAAATGTCTAGCGGTTTTTTCTGCGTTTTCGGCAGTCAAAGTTTTCAATTGTGCTCGAACACTAATGTCCAAGTCCATTTCAGTAATTTCGTCTGGAATTACTGGTGAACGATCTTCCGTCTCAGGCCTGGGATGGGCAACACGTTTCTGCCATTCTGGACGATCCTCACCCTCACCGCTTCTGCGGCTCTGGGTGCGACCAGCGGGCTTTGCAGCTGGTCTCTTACGTTCTGGTTGATCTGTCATTTCATTCCAAGTCTAGTTTTCGTTTAAACAAAAATGGCCACCCGTGAAGGTGGCCATTTTCGTAAATTAAGTCCGGCGGTGTCCTACTCTCCCACAAGGTCCCCCTTGCAGTACCATCGGCGCAGAGAGTCTTAGCTTCCGGGTTCGGAATGTAACCGGGCGTTTCCCTCTCGCTATGGCCGCCGAA
>JAURJV010000093.1 GCA_030832065.1 Rhodoluna sp.
ACTCGAGGGTCTCGAAGCTGTTCGCAAACGTCCTGGTATGTATATCGGTTCCACCGATAGCAGGGGACTCATGCACTGTCTATGGGAGATCATCGATAACTCCGTTGACGAGGCTCTAGCAGGCCACGGAAAGCTAATCAACGTCACCCTTCACAAAGATAAAAGTGTCGAGATCACTGACGAAGCTCGCGGTATTCCAGTAGACATCGAGCCTAAGACAGGGCTCTCCGGTGTTGAAGTCGTGTTCACCAAACTGCATGCGGGTGGAAAGTTCGGCTCAGGGTCCTACGCGGCTTCAGGCGGCCTTCACGGAGTTGGAGCATCTGTCGTGAACGCGCTCTCCGAACGTTTAGATGTTGAAATTGATCGCGATGGCAAAACTTATGCCATGAGCTTTCACCGCGGTGAGCCAGGCATCTTTGATGATAAGAAAGGGCCAGCTCCAGATAATGGTTTCAAGCCATTCAGTGACAATAGCTACCTAAGGGAAGTTGGCAAGGTAGCTAAGGGCAAAACCGGTTCTCGAGTAAGGTTTTGGCCTGACAAGCAAATTTTCGTCAAGGACTCAATTTTTGAATTAGAAGACATTCTGGCTAGAGCAAGACAGACCGCTTTTCTTGTTCCTGGTCTAAAACTTGTTGTCAATGACATGCGCAGTTCAAAAGCCGAGAAGCACGAATTTCTTTTCCAGGGCGGAATTGTTGAATTTGTCGACTATCTAGCTAAAGATGCACCACTGAGTAGCGTTTGGCGATTGTCGGGATCAGGTAACTACACAGAGACAGTGCCGGTCCTTAATGCCAAAGGCAACATGGAGTCAAAGGAAGTTGAACGTAAGTGTGATGTCGATGTCGTAGTTCGTTGGGGAACCGAATATGACACTGAAGTTAAGAGCTTTGTAAATATAATTGCAACCCCTAAGGGTGGAACGCATCTGCAAGGTTTCGATCAGGCATTGTTGAAGGTTTTCCGCACCCAGGCCGAGGCAAACGCCCGCAAGTTCAAAATGGGTAACGACAAGATCGAAAAAGACGATGTCCTCACCGGCCTAACAGCAATTGTTACAGTGAGACTTCCCGAACCACAGTTTGAGGGACAGACTAAAGAAATTTTGGGTACCCCTGCGATCAAAGCAATCGTTGCCAATGTGGTTACCAAAGCGCTAACAGACCGATTCAATTCATCTAAGCGTGACGACAAGGCGCAAACGGCGTTGGTGCTTGAGAAGGTAATCAACGAAATGAAGTCTCGAGTGTCTGCGAGAACTCACAAAGAGACTCAGCGCAGAAAGACAGCTCTAGAGTCTTCGTCGTTGCCTACGAAGCTGGTCGACTGCAGAACTCAAGACACAATCGATTCCGAATTGATTATCGTTGAGGGTGAGTCAGCGTTGGGCACTGCAAAGTTAGCTAGAAACAGCGAATATCAAGCTCTGCTTCCGATTCGAGGAAAAATCTTGAATGTTCAGAAAGCTGCAATCTCGGACATGCTAAACAACGCAGAGTGCGCATCCATAATCCAGGTTCTAGGTGCCGGCTCTGGAAGAACTTTTGATCTGTCGATGGCCAGATACGGGAAAATCATCCTGATGAGCGACGCTGATGTTGACGGCGCCCACATCAGGACACTGCTGCTTACTCTCTTCTACAAATACATGAGGCCCTTGGTTGAAGACGGTCGTGTTTTTGCGGCGGTTCCACCACTACATCGAGTGGTCATCATGAATCCAGGCTCAAAAGCTAATGAAGTTGTTTACACCTACTCACAGGCTGAACTTGAGAATCTCTTAGCGAAATTGGAAAAAGCAGGGAAGAAGTATCAAGAGCCAATTCAGCGTTACAAAGGACTCGGCGAAATGGATGCTGATCAGCTTGCTGAAACCACGATGGACCGCAAAACTAGATCTCTGCGACGGGTAACGGTGGCTGACCTTGAACACGCAGAGAAGATGTTTGAACTTCTAATGGGTAATGAAGTTGCACCAAGACGAGACTTCATTATCGATCAAGCCGATAATTTCGAGCGAGAGCGAATCGACGCCTAGGCTCTTCCCGCCGAGAATATTGTTGCGCTTATCGGAGTTCCAGAGGCATCGCGCTTGGCAAGCTTATTTTCTAGTTCGAGAACCTTACCTGAAGAGGTGTGGGCAAGTATCGGCTGCTCGCCAACATAGGCAAAGTAGATCTGATTCTCGTCTCTGATAAATTTGTGGGCTCTAACGCCACCGGTTGCTCGACCCTTCGCGGGGAATTCAGCGATTTCGCTTATCTTGACACTGCCAGGGTCGGTAGCGCCAAGTGATTCACTGTTGTTTGCAGCGGTGAGCACCAGAGTTGTTTTGCTTGGTTTGATAGATGTAAAGAATATGGCTCGTGCACCAGAGGAAATCTTCATTCCGGCCATTCCGGCAGCGCCTCTTCCCAGTGGTCTAACCAGGCTGGCGTCAAAACGCACCAGTTGGGCATCATCCGTAATGAAGATCAGCTCATGATCGTCATCACTTACGGATGCACCAACAACTTCATCGCCTGGCTTGAGCGAAATAACTTCAAACTCAGCCTTTGGTTGGAAGTCCGCTGTAAGTCGTTTGACTACGCCGTCTTTGGTACCCATTGCTATAACTGTTGACTCCGTGAGCTCGAACGCGCCAAGAACCTTGACGTTTTTCGCTAACCCTAGGAACTCAGCTACAGCAACGCTCGACGATGCTTCAAAAGCACCTTCACTGGAAGGAATGTCGCTGGCGTGAACTCGATGCATAACACCGTCCGAGGATAGGAAACCAATATCACTTCGGGTGGTGCTGGCTATGACAGCTCTGATGGCATCATGTTTCTTGCGCTTAGCAAGCGGTGTCGGCTCGGTCAGGGTTCTTTGCACCTGTCCGCTGGCCGTCAGCACAATAAAGCAGGGGGAGTCGGCTAGTTGGGCATCTACTGCTGCAGCCTTAGCGGCACTAACTGGTTTAACCTCGCTGGCTTCGTCGACAATAGTAGTTCTTCGATCGTCGCCGTATTTGTCGGACACATCTTGAAGTTCCTTTGTGACAAGGTCTCGAAGCACTTTCTCGCTTCCAAGAATTTTCTTTAGGTCGGCAATTTCCTTAGCAAGTTCTTTACTTTCGGTTTCCAGTTCCAACTTAGAGAATTTGGTTAATCTCCTAAGTCTTAGTTCAAGAATGTATTCAGCCTGCAATTCAGACAGCGACCACTTCTTCATCAATTTAGTTCTCGCGTCATCTACCTCGTTGGCATTTCTAATTATCTTGATGACTTCATCGATGTTTAGTATCGCTTTGAGTAGGCCCTCAACTAAGTGAAGTCGCGCTTGCTTCTTACCTAGACGATTTTCGGTGCGGCGCTTTGTGACAACTATCCGATGGGCTAAATACACACCGAGGAGATCACGAAGATCTAGGGTTTCCGGCTTACCTTCAACTAAGGCAACATTATTGATGCTGAAAGAGTCCTCTAGTGGAGTGAACCGGTATAGCAATTCGAGCACAGTGTTAGGGTCAAAGCCAGTCTTGAGTTCAATGACTAACTTCAAGCCATTGTTTCGATCGGTTAGGTCAATTACATCTGAAATGCCTTGAAGCTTCTTACTGTTCACGCCATCTTTAATCTTCTCGATGACACGCTCCGGTCCAACCAAATACGGCAATTCAGTTACTACGAGGGCCAATTTTCTAGGTGAGACACTTTCGATAGTTACTCTTGCTCGAGTCTTAAAACTTCCGCGCCCCGTCATATAGGCTTCGCGGATACCTTCCGTGCCAACTATGACCCCACCGGTTGGCAGATCTGGACCTGGAATGTATTTCATGAGGTCTTCAGATTCCAGTTTCGTGTTGTTTAGTAAAGCTATGGCCGCTGCAATTACCTCACGCATGTTGTGTGGAGCCATGTTGGTGGCCATACCCACAGCGATTCCAGAGGACCCATTGACCAGAAGGTTTGGGAAGGCCGCTGGCAAAACTTCGGGCTCAGACAATTGGGCGTCATAGTTGGGTTTAAAGTCCACAACGTCTTCATCCAGGCTCTCATTCATTAGCAAAGCTGCAGGAGCGAGTCGGGTTTCTGTGTATCGGGCTGCTGCAGGTCCATCATCAAGTGATCCGAAGTTGCCGTGTCCGTCAATAAGTGGGACGCGAAGCGTAAAGGGCTGTGCCATGCGAACCATTGCGTCATAGATGGCACCGTCACCGTGCGGGTGCAGCTTACCCATAACTTCACCGCTGACTCGAGCAGACTTTACGTGGCCTCTGTCCGGGCGCAGTCCCATTTCACCCATCTGATAGATGATTCTGCGTTGAACTGGCTTCAGACCGTCTCTGGCATCTGGTAAGGCTCTGGAGTAAATAACTGAGTAGGAGTACTCCAAGAATGAGTCGCTGAGCTCTTTGGTGAGATCGATATCGACGATTCGCTCGTCTGGGAATCTTTGTTCGCTGTTTTTCTCGCTCATGGGCCTTCAGGTCAGTAATTCTCTGCTGTGGCAGACTTATCCAATGACTACGATGCTACCTGCACCGCCAAAATCTCTGGGGAGGCTTGGCGAGGTGTTGAAAAGCTCATTGTCAGCAGTTCAGGGAGAAGAGAACAGCCTTGGCTTTGAGCCAAAGCGAGTTATTTGTGTCGTCATGGTTGACGGTTTGGGCTATTCGAACCTGACAGCGGCGGCAGGCCACGCACCTTTTCTAAATAGCCGCACCTCAGAGAAGATTTCCTGCTATTTTCCAGCCACTACCTCTACAAGTCTTTCCAGCTTTGCAACTGGTCTTGAACCATGGTCTACAAATTTCACTGGTTATCTTGTTTACGATCGGGACCTAGGGCAACCGATGAACTTACTCAGTGGCTGGAGCTCATTTGAAGAAGGGTCTGCCTTTCAAACTGGGAAAACATTCTCTGAGTTAGCAGTTGAAGCTGGAAGTAGCTTCCACGTCGTTTCGGCAGCTGCATACAAGGATTCTGGTTTCACTGGAGCAACAATGCGTAAGGCTCAATATCATCCCGCTAACTTGGTCGAGGAAAGGTTTGCTATTGCCCGAGACCTCCTTCGATCGGAGCGCGGGTTGATTTATTTGTATATTTCTGAACTTGACCAAACCGCTCACGCATTTGGGTCTCAGTCCACCAAGTGGCTCAATCAACTGGAGTCCTTAGATTCATTAGTTCGGAATCTGGTGAGCAGTCTGCCTAAGGATGCAGCAATTGTTCTAACCGCAGATCACGGCGTAGTCGATGTTGCTGAGACCAATCATGTCTATCTGGACAACTTTATTTCCGCGGAGAATCTCACCTATGTTGGAGGTGACACCCGGGGTCTTCAACTGTACCTATCAGATGCCGCTGAGAAAGGGCGTTTCAAAGAATTACTAGATAGCCAACTTGGAGATAGCTGCTACATTCTTGAACCAAAGCAACTTGTTGAGTCAGGTTGGTGGGGGGAATTTCCAGATGCTCGTTACCTACCAGATTTGTTAGTTCTCGCTCGTAAGAGTGTTGCCTTATATCACAGGGATTTCGCAAAAAAGAAATCTTTACTTATGGTAGGCCATCATGGTTCTATAACGGATGCAGAGCTAAGTGTTCCGCTAATGAAATTTAACATTTAGCTCTCTTCTTCGTCTTCTTTAGAACCAAATAGAACTTCCGCCCAGCGACTGTTGGTGGTTGGCTTCGATCCGGAATCCTCTTGCTCGGGTTTAGCCTCTGGCTCTGAATCGGTATCGTGTGCAGGTTGAGCCTCAACTTCAGGTTCTTCAACAAACAAAACCTCTTCAACAACTACAACTTCTTCAACAACCTCTTTCGGTAGGTCCTCGTCCGTAACGATTCGCAGGGGAGTTGTTGTTGTGACTTGTTCCTCCTCGAAAAGGGTTTCTTGAACTTCTTCATCTTTTTCAATCTCTGGCACAACACTTAGGGAAGGATGGCTTTGCGCAGTGACGGCTGGTTCGACAGGTTCTACTGTGATCGGAACTGTCTTCGAGACCGCTGAGACGGGGACACCATTGGATAGTTGCAGCGCGGCTTCATTCTCCGGTGTGAGGAATAGTTGTTTTGGATCAAAGCCCCAGGTAGCAATACCTGAACCTGCTGCGGTGGAGAACTTAATGGAAACTAGCCAGTCTCCCTCAAGAGACTTCTTGGCGGACCAAACAATTTCCTTTGCGCCGTTGTTCTCTAATCTCTCATCCATAACTGAGCCGAACTGAACCGGGGTGGGTTCAGCAAAACGGTCACCGGCCAGGCTCAATCGAATGTTCCTCGCCAGCATCACTATGTGATTGAGTTCCGAAATAATCGGTTTTGCGAATTTTAGGACTAGTTCCTCATCAGCTCCAGTAGCTTCGGCAACCTCAGACACAGTTAAGCCATGGCGTATCTGTTGCTGAATTTCTCTAGGGGTTAGGGTCGGGGGCAACTGTACTTCTCGGTTTCGCAGCGCTTTCACGAGATCGTCATTGATGCTCAAATAGTGGCGCGTGCCGTCTGGCGCTTGCAGCTCTAGCTGGTTGTTAGCGACCCCAGTTATACGTAAATCAGCCATAAAGATTCCTTCTGATAGTAGTTTGACACCAGATGTACGCATTTCTGTGTTGATTTCAGTGTGCCGCGACACGCCAATCTGTGAGTAGCCTGTTAATTCCAAGAACCACTAGGTTAATCAAGTTGCATTTTGTATCTTGATGCTACATACTTCCAGCGCCTGATGTTTCTTGAAAGGAAAGTAATTGGCCACCGATTACGATGCACCACGTAAGAATGACGACGACACTGAATCCATTGAAGTCCTCAAAGAGCGTACACCTGAGGTAACTTCGGTTTCCTCAGAGCTCGATGCTGACGACCACAGTGACTCATTCGCCATTCCAGACAGTGTTGCCGAAGACGCTGACGTTATTGTTGTTCCCAAGCAAGAGGACGAATTTACCTGCAGCGAATGCTTCATCGTTAAGCACCGGTCCCAAAAGGCCAAGAAGAACGGCAAGTACGGTCCCGTCTGCACCGACTGCGCTGCCTAGTTCCCCTTATTTAGATAACTAACAACTAGATCTGGATTCCTGCTAGCAAAAAGCCAGTAAGGGGTAGGGTCAGACTCATCCAGTACTTCGATCTTGACAAGGCCCTTAACGCCAATCTGGAATCTGATGTATGCATTGGCCTTGAGTTTCGGTCCACGCTCTGCGAAAGCATCCGATGCTTTGATTTCAATAGCGTGGCCAATGACAGATCGCGGAATAGTAGCCTTGCCAACAGCCAAGTAATCTTTAGTGATTGTTATTACAGGAGCTAGGAAGAAACCGAGGCCCAGGAAAGCAGCATATGTTGCCGTTGGGACAAGCCAGAGTAGTTCTTCGATAAATGGAAGCGCGATTAGTGTGCTAATAAATGGCAGTGCCAAGCCAGATAGGAAGAAACTTAGCCCTGGTAAGACTCTTTCCCGGTATTGAATCTCACTCAAGTTCTTTGTCATGGAATTAGAATACGCTCATGACTGAAATCAACATCCTTATCCAAGCCGATCCAGAGTTATTGCCTTCGATGGGGAATCCAGGAGATGCTGGATACGACCTAAGGTCAAATGAGGATTTAGTTGTTCCAGCCAGAGGAAGAGCTTTGGTGAGAACTGGAGTTAGTGTGGCAATCCCAAGCGGTTACGTTGGGTTAGTCCACCCTAGAAGTGGATTAGCTGCTAAGCACGGCATAACTGTCTTGAATGCTCCTGGGACAATCGATTCAGGCTATCGGGGAGAAATCGCCGTTACTCTGGTCAACCATTCTGATCAGGACTTCACGGTGACCAGACTAGACCGAATTGCCCAGATCGTGTTTCAAGAGTATGCCAAGGTGAATTTCATCTCAGTTGCGCAACTGCCAGGTTCACAACGTGGCGAAAACGGTTTTGGATCGACTGGGGTAGCCTGATGTCAATGATGTCTTTTACCGGTCCCTATGATTCCAGCGACATGTCTGCACCGGTCGAACTTGTAAACTTCGGCTCTATTGGATTCGTTCCTAATCCTCAGGTAACCGTCAGAGCAGAAGTCGAAGACGGCACTGCGAGAATCGTCGCAATCTCCTTCGACTACAAAGAGAGTTCACTTCAGCTTCAAGCCTTTGCCAGCCCTAAAGGGCAGAACATTTGGGAGGAAGTTCTAGAGGACATCACTGTAAACCTGGCGAATCAAGGTGTTTCTGTGCGCAAAGAGAATGGACCTTTCGGCCTAGAGGTCTTCGCTGATATAACAAATCAGGATGGCGGAATCAAAACTCTCAGAATGTTCGGAGTTGACGGGGAGCGCTGGTTGTTGAGAGGCACCATCTCTGGTAAAACCTTTGAAGATCTAGAAGTTAAGACTTTTCTAGAGGACATTTTTAGGGGAGTTGTAGTCTTCCGCGGTGAACTGCCACTTCCTCCAAGAGAGATCCTCCCGCTTGAGTTACCAACTGGAGCCATCGTTCCTAAGGCTGGCCTGTGAACGAAGACAGACTGAAAAAGAATTTCGGTCTTACTAAGACAGATGACGGCTACACGTTAGATGCAAAGTCACTACTTGCCAGCGTTGGGGGCATCCAGGGCATTATTGAAACTTCGCTACCTGGTTTTCTGTATGTCCTAACCTTCTCAATAACCCGAAACATCTACTGGTCTGTCTCGGTCGTGGTTGCTGCCGTAATTGTCTTGGGGATCAGGCATTTGTTAAAAAAACGCCCCATTTCTCAGCTCATCGGTTCCTACATCGGTATCGCCCTCGCTATTTTCCTCACTCTTCGACCTGGAGGTCAGGCAGCTGATTTTTACCTCAAGGATTTCTACATAAATGGGGCCTACGGGTCGGTGCTGCTCGTGAGCGTTATAGCTAGGTTCCCGTTAATTGGTTTCCTGGTTGAAACTTTCATGGGAAGCCCTGTGAACTGGCGAAAAGACCGACGGAAACTCAGGTTTTACGACTTAGTCACCTTGCTCTGGGTAGGGCTCTTTGCAACCAGGTTGGCCGTCGAGGTTCCACTTTATTTAGTGGGCGACGTCGTAACCCTTGGTTTTGTCAAGATAGTGCTCGGATTACCCTTCTATTTGAGCATGATTTGGGTGTCTTGGCTTTTGCTTCGAAGAGTGATTACCCCCGCACTAGATGGTAATTTGGACAAGTAGTTCATTTTCTAGCTAGGAGAGCCTTTTGTCTAAGGTTGACAGTTTCAAATCAGGTGACGTTTTGGAAGTAAGCGGTAAGAAGTACCGTATTTATAGGCTCGACAGCGCCTTGGTGAAGCAACTTCCATACAGCCTCAAGATTTTGCTGGAGAACCTTCTTAGAACCGAAGACGGCGCAAACATAACAGCCGAGCACGTCAAGGCACTGGCTAATTGGGATCCGAAAGCCGAACCAGACACCGAAATTCAGTTCACTCCAGCTCGAGTAATTATGCAGGACTTCACTGGTGTTCCTTGCATCGTTGATCTCGCCACCATGCGTGAAGCGGTATCAGTCTTAGGCGGTGACCCTAACCGCGTTAATCCTCTGGCTCCAGCCGAACTTGTTATCGACCACTCCGTGGTTATCGATGTAGCTGGGTCAGCAGACGCGTTTGAAAGAAACGTTGCCTACGAGTACGAACGAAACGGGGAGCGCTACCAGTTCCTTCGTTGGGGGCAGGGAGCCTTTGATGATTTCAAAGTTGTTCCACCTGGCACTGGAATTGTTCATCAGGTCAACATTGAGTATCTAGCGCGCACCATCATGACCCGAGAAGTTGACGGTGTTTTAACTGCGTATCCAGATTCTTGCGTAGGTACTGATTCACACACAACCATGGTTAATGGTCTTGGTGTTCTAGGTTGGGGAGTTGGCGGAATCGAGGCAGAAGCCGCAATGCTTGGACAGCCTGTTTCTATGTTGATTCCTAAAGTTGTCGGATTCAAACTGACCGGTTCAATTCCTGTAGGAGCAACAGCAACAGATGTAGTTCTAACAATCACTGAGATGCTTCGAAAGCACGGCGTCGTTGGTAAGTTCGTGGAATTCTATGGCGATGGTGTTGCGTCTGTGCCACTAGCCAATAGAGCAACCATCGGTAACATGAGTCCGGAGTTTGGCTCAACAGTTGCTATCTTCCCGATTGATCAAGTCACTATTGATTACCTGCGCGCTACCGGTAGGACCGAAGATCAAATTGCACTGGTCGAGCAGTACAGCAAGTTGCAGGGACTTTGGCACGACCCTTCTAATGAAGCCGAATACAGCGAGTATCTAGAGCTCAACCTATCCACTGTCGTTCCTTCAATCGCTGGCCCTAAGCGTCCTCAGGACCGAATTGAACTCACCAAGTCCAAGGAAGCTTTCCGCAAGGACATAGCAACCTATAGTGCGAAGTCAAATAATCCAACCCCTGTAAACGGTGAGACCTACACGATCGACAACGGATACGTTGCCATCGCTTCAATAACTTCGTGCACCAACACATCAAACCCTTCGGTGATGATGGCTGCAGGTCTCCTTGCTCGCAAGGCCGTCGCTAAAGGTCTAAAGAGTAAACCTTGGGTAAAAACGTCGTTAGCACCAGGTTCCAAGGTGGTTACTGAGTATTTCGATAAGGCTGGATTAACTAAGGATCTGAATTCACTCGGTTTTGACCTAGTTGGTTACGGTTGCACCACCTGCATTGGTAACTCTGGGCCACTTGATAGCGATATCAGTGCCGCAGTTAATGAGAACGACTTAGCCGTTACTGCAGTGCTGTCCGGTAATCGCAACTTTGAAGGGCGTATCAACCCTGACGTCAAGATGAATTACCTAGCTTCTCCGCCACTGGTGGTTGCCTATGCCTTAGCCGGAACTATGGATTTTGACTTCGAGAGCGAAGCCCTGGGTCAAGATAGCACCGGTAACCCAGTATTCCTTAGAGACATTTGGCCAACACCAGACGAGGTGCAGGACACCATCGATAACACCATTAACTCAGAGATGTTTAAGACTCAGTATGCGAGCGTGTTTGAAGGGGACCGTCGTTGGAAGGAAATTCCAACTCCAACCGGGGCAACA
>JAURJV010000094.1 GCA_030832065.1 Rhodoluna sp.
AAACTTGACCTAGACGACCACGAATTGGTCGCCTCGGTTGTTGGTACCGGTGCCGGAGCAAGTGAAGATGCAGCAGAAGCTGCACCAGCTGCTGCTACTGAGGCTCCTAAAGCTGAGTAATTGAGCAATAACGCTTATTTATTAGTCGGGCTCGGTAACCCCGGGCCCGACTATTCTCACACCAGGCACAACGTCGGACAAATGGTTGTTGACGTTTTAGCGAAAAGAATCAGTTCTAATTTCAAATCCCATAAGGCCGGCGCTCAGGTAGCCGAAGGCAAATTGGGAAACACAAAACTTATCCTGGCTAAATCCAACGGCTATATGAACACCTCTGGTGGGCCAGTGGCAGCGCTCATGAAGTTCTATGATATTGAGCCAGCAAACTTGATTGTCATCCACGATGAGTTGGACATTGACTTTGGGCAACTGAAAATCAAATTCTCTGGCGGTCACGCCGGCCACAACGGCCTGCGGAGCATTATCTCTGCGATCGGTAACGACTACATTCGGATCCGATTTGGGATTGGCAGACCGCAGGGCTCCCAAGATCCAGCCGACTTTGTTCTTAAAAACTTCTCATCAACTGAAAAGCCAGAGCTACCAGCATTACTGGAGCTCGCCGCAGACATGGTTGAGTCAATTGCTAAGACTGGGCTTACCGAAGCTCAGCAGACTTATCACAGCAAGTAAATAAACCTTAGACTTGATGCATGAACGTGCATGACGGATCTGAGGGGTTGTCGCGTCTTGTTCACCGTTTGAGCGAAACATCGCCTTTTGCTCAAGTCATCAAAAATCTAAAAGACAATCGTTTAGAGATAGTCGCCCCTAACGGTTCGCAGAACTGGGTCTTTGCTGCGGTAGCGAATATCAGAAAAGATAAAAAACTTTCGGGGCAGGCACTAGTTGTTGTCAGTAGCGGTAAGGAAGCCGAAGAGCTATCTGCCTTCCTGCAACTTATCGATCCAGGAACCGAAGTTCTGGAGTTCCCTTCCTGGGAGACCCTACCTCATGAGCGTTTGAGTCCTTCGGCTGAAACAGTGGGCAAGCGCTTGCAGGTGCTGCACCGGCTAACTGCTCTAAACAAATCTAAGCAGCCTTTTACTCTGGTCTGCTCGATTAGATCAGCTCTCCAACCAGTCTTTTTGGGCTTGGATAAGTATCCGCCTTTGGAATTTACTGTCGGTAAGGAATACCTGTTACCAGAGTTGACGCTGAAGCTGATTGAAATTGCCTACCAGCGCGTTGACATGGTCACCAGACGAGGTGAGTTTGCTGTTCGCGGTGGAATCTTAGATATCTTCCCAACAACAGCCAGACACCCGGTGCGCCTCGAATTCTTCGGCGACGAACTAGAGCAGATGCGTGAATTCTCGGTAGCCGATCAAAGATCGCTTGAAGCCAAACCAAATGATTTGGTTATCTACCCAGCCAGAGAAATCATCATCACTCCGGATGTTGCCCTCAGAGCGCGTGAGCTGGAACACGAGTATCCAAACCTTTCAACCCTGATGGCCAAGATAGGCCAAGGAATACCGGTCGATGGCATGGAGTCTTTAGCACCAGTTTTGGTTGATGGTATTGGTCAAATTTCCGACTATCTGACCGAAGCTGCCTACGTTACATTCTTATCTCCAGAGAAATCTATTGCTCGAGCAACCAACCTGATTGAAACTAATCAGGAGTTTCTCCACGCGGCTTGGGATGCAGCAATCGAAGGGGCACAAGCACCAATTGATCTCAGTGCTGGTGGTTTTAGAACCATGCAGGAGTTCACCAAAGGTTTAGGTAAGCGTCAGGTGGTGGCTGTTTCAGCATTTATGGCTGACGATGATAAACAGATAAATCTTAATCTCTTTGAAGTTCCATCATTTAAAGCGCAGAATACCGAACCCACCGATTACATCGAAGATCAGCTTAAACAGGGCCAACAGGTTTTCATTTCAGCACTGGGACATGGAACCGCCGAGCGCATAGTTGAAATTCTCAGCGAAGCCCAAATTCCAGCTAAGTTGGCAACCATCATCCCGGAGAAACTCGATGCTTCGGTGTATGTAATTCAAGCGCCACTGCGTAAAGGGTTTGTTGCTAATGAATCGAAGTTAATCCTCATCACCGATACGGAGTTCCTGGGTCGTGGGGCTAACTTCATTCAAACCAATAAACCACGCGCAGCGGTGAAGCGTGGTCAAGCCGTAGATCCGCTAACTCTTAAGACCGGCGACTACGTGGTTCATGAAATTCACGGTATCGGTCGGTTTGTCGAAATGGTCCAGCGTGAACTAGGTCACGGTATTCACAAATACACCAGGGAATATCTGGTTATTGAGTATGCTCCGGCTAAGCGTGGGCTATCCGGCGATGTTCTCTATGTTCCAACTGACCAGTTGGATTACCTCACCCGCTATGTTGGCTCAGAAGCGCCAGTGCTCAATAAACTCGGTGGCACAGACTGGGCTAGAGCCAAGGGTAATGCTCGTAAGGCAGTTCGTAAGGTCGCGATCGATTTAGTCAAGCTCTACTCTCAGCGCATGAACGCCAAGGGGCATGCCTTCCTTCCCGATACGCAGTGGCAAAGAGAGATGGAGGACAGTTTCCCGTTTGTTGAAACCCCAGACCAGCTCAACACCGTTGAGGAGATTAAACGGGATATGGAAAAGCCCATTCCGATGGA
>JAURJV010000095.1 GCA_030832065.1 Rhodoluna sp.
ACTTGAACCCGCGACACCACGATTATGAGCCGTGTGCTCTAACCACCTGAGCTACCCCGCCGCAGAGCCCCGAGACAGGATTGAACTGTCGACCCCTTCCTTACCATGGAAGTGCTCTACCACTGAGCTATCGGGGCGTGACCTTGAATATCGGCC
The DNA here is from genome assembly GCA_030832065.1 of Rhodoluna sp. Taxonomy (GTDB): domain Bacteria; phylum Actinomycetota; class Actinomycetes; order Actinomycetales; family Microbacteriaceae; genus Rhodoluna. The sequence continues at coordinate 157 of JAURJV010000095.1, forward strand.
AAGGCACTAGTGAAGATTACCACTTCGGCTAAGCCGAGGGCAAACCTTATTAGGCCGCTGGCAAGCGCCAGATGTTGATACTTAGGGCAGTACCGGGAAGCTTGACCTCTTTACCGGAGATAACCAGATCGGCTCCACCGTAGATGTTCTCAGCCTGTTTTAGACCCTTGATGCTATCTAGCGGGATGCTGGCATTGGTATCGCTACCACGACTTGCAACAACCAAAATGCTCTGTTTTTTATTCTCCCGAACATATGCCACTAACTCCGCGGAGACATAGACAAATCTCATCGCCCCATTGTGTAGCGCGGAATTCTCTTTACGGATCTTGGCAAATGCCTTGTAGTGAACCAGCATGGCTCGATCGTTAGGCCGCTCATTATTCCAAGGAATTGGAGTTCTTGATTCTTCACCATTTGTTCCATCTAGGCCAAACTCATCGCCAGCCCAGATCACCGGCATACCCGGAAAAGTGAACTGCATACCAGCGGCAATTCGCTGGGCACCTGGAATAGCAAAGGTTTTGAATCTTGGAATATCGTGAGTATCCAGCGGGTTCATATTGTGAAGGCGAACATGCCAAGGAAAACCTGCCGCAAAATCAAGGTGCTGCTTGACCATCTCGTTACCATCAATCTTGGTTCTACCAATACCTAGAAATCCAGCTGTCGCTTTTACCTGCGGGTTATAAAACCATCGCCAGACCGGTTTGGTGAAATTGTAATAGGTCATCGCACCGTGCCAACCCTCACCTTGCATCTGATAGGCGGCATCGCCGGTGTATTCCCCTAGCACAATTGCTTCCGGGTTGATTGACTGAATGGTCTCGCGCATTAGTTTTTGTATTTCTAAATACATATCCTCTTCGCGAATGCGGCCGGTCATGTTAGCAACATCGATACGCCAGCCATCCATGCCGTATGGCGGCTTTAGCCATTTAGCAACAATGGATTTAGATCCAGTAATAAATTTCTTCCTGAGTTCTTGTGACTTCCAATTGAACTTAGGTAGCGATGGAACTCCAAACCAAGAATCGTAATCGCGGTTCTTGTTGGAAAAATAATAAAACTCTGATTCTTTTGCTCCTGGTTTTTTATAAGAAGCTTTGAACCATTCGTGAGCACTTCCAGAGTGATTGCTAGTTAGATCACCGATAATCTTGAAGCCTTTTTTGTGTGCCGCCTTTACCAGCTCAATAAGTGCTTTATCGCCACCTAGTAGTGGATCGACCATGTCAAAACTCGAGGCATCGTATCGGTGATTGGATCTAGCAGGGAATACTGGAGTGAGGTAAATAAGCGTCACGCCCAAACTCTTTAGGTGATCAAGGTGCTCAATTACTCCGTGTAGATCCCCACCAAAAAACTGTTCACTGGTACCAGGTCCTGATGCAATGACCTTATCTGACCAGTTACGAGCTAATGCCCAATCTGGTTTCTTATGTTTATCTGCCTGTTCAGACCTTGCAAATCGATCTGGGAAGATTTGATACATCACCGCGGAGTTACCCCAGCTAGGGGCAGAAGAGAATGTGTTGATTCTAAAATCTTCAATATCTGGCTGCTCTAAATCAGTCAATCCCCTGGCATTTAGCCAGAAACTTGTGCCGTCTTGAAACTCCAGATACCAGCGGTAGTTCATGTATGGGTTGTGCATGACGATGGTGGCTTCATACCAAGCCCAGCCGTCTTTAGTGGAAAGAAGTCTTGCTGGCGGTGTTGGAAAAGCTTCACCGGATTCACTGAATCTAACCTGAATGCTCTTTACCTTGCCAAAAGATAAATGCACTCTTACCTTGAGCTTAATCTTCTCCAGTAAGGCTGGCTTCTGGTTCGTCACATAAAGCGCAGAACCGTCATGGTGCGGCCAAAGGGCTCTAGGAATACTAGTTAGCTTGTTTGCCATTACCTGAAGGGTTTAGCCCTTAACCGAACCGGCGGTTAGGCCACCGATGATGTAACGCTGGAGCGACATAAAGACCACGATGATCGGTATCGAAGCAAGTATGGAACCTGCCGCAAATGGGCCCCAGTTCTGGGCATACTGACCACCGATGAAGCCCTGCAGACCAACTGCAACGGTTCTCTGCTCATTCTCTGGAAGGAACAAACGAGCCAAGATGAACTCGTTGAACAATCCGATGAAAGACAACAGTGTCACCACGGCCAAAATTGGTGAGGCAAGAGGCACGAAGATCTGCCAATACGTTTGCATCGCTGAAGCGCCGTCAACTTTAGCTGCTTCATCTAGTTCCAGTGGAATTGAGTCGACGAAGCCTTTCATCAACCAGATGTTTACACCCATCGAGCCACCGAGATAAACCAACACCAAACCACCCAAGGTGCCTAGACCCCATTCCGGAGCAAAGACGTAGACGCGCTCCATGATCACATAGATAGCGCTAAGGGCAAGAACCGATGGGAACATCTGAACTAGTAGCAGTGCCTGTAGCCCGACTCGCTTACCCTTGAAGCGCAAACGGCTAAAGGCGAAAGCAGAGGCAGCACCAATCAAAACCGAAAGCAAGGATACCGAAGCAGCAATCATCGCTGAGTTTTGCATCCACTTCAAAAATGGAACCTTTGGATCGGTAAAGAGCATCGTGTAGTTATCCCAGACGAAAGATGTCGGGATAAATGATGTCGATTGCAAACTCTGGTTCGAGCTAAACGATGCAGTGACCACGAGGTAGAGCGGGAAAATTGCAAAGAAGCAGCAAAGTATTCCAACCGCGTGACGCCAGGACTTTTGTTGAACCCACTGAAAGAAATTAATCATGCGAAGTCATCCAATACTTTCGATTTTCTAATTCCATACATCGAGATTGAGGCCACGATGACGAAGATCACCACGGAAATAGCGCTAGCTAAACCGTAATTCTGAATTGTGGTATCAAAGGCCAGCTTGTATGTATAGCTGATCAAGATATCTGTTGCTCCTGCCAAACTGTCAAGTTCTGGCTTCGGTCCACCACCGGTTAGTAGGTAGACGATGTTGAAGTTGTTGAAGTTGAAGGCGAAAGACGCAATCAGCAGCGGTGTCAACATGCGCAGTAGAAGCGGCAACGTGATCAATCTAAAGATTTGCCTTGCGTTCGCTCCATCGATGGAAGCTGACTCAGCAAGTTCTTTTGGAATTGCCTGCAGCGATCCAGCACAAATTAGATAGAAGTATGGGAAACCGAGCCAGAGGTTAACCAGTAGCACGGATACTTTCGCCATCCACGGATCTTGGAGCCATGAAATATCCAAATTCAGTAACGAGTTAATAGCTCCATTGCGATCTAACATTCCACCCCAAATCAGGATGGACATAATTGAAGGCATCGCGTAAGGCAAAATCATCAATGAACGGTAGACGCCTCTACCGCGAAGTTTCTTGTCCATCGCAATGGCGACAAGAAGTCCAAGGGCGAACTGGGTGATAACTGTTGAAACTGCAAAGACGATTGTCCAGATGAATACCGATATCAACGGTTCACGAATTCTAGGTTCGGTTACCAAGCTGGTGAAGTTCTCGAACCAAACTCCCTGGCGCCAACCTGGATCTAGGTAGTCTTCCTTGTTATCTGGATTGCGATAATTACCTCGGCCGTCATCGCTGTAGGTTGCTCCGGTAAGAATGTCAGTAACTTTATCGGTCTTCTTGTCGTAAGTTATGTTCTGAATCTTTACTATTGCCCAACCGAATGGGTTTGAGCCGGTCGGCAAGTTTTCAATACCGATATAGTATGGGTCCTCATACTTTAGGCGGACGTTTCCAATCTTGTCGGCGTATTTAGCGATTTGATCTGATGTGTACTTGGTGAAGTTTTTAGCTGCAATCGCCTGACCAAGGTCATCAACTGTCACATCATTTTCGTCCACCTCGTAGTACTCGGTCTTAGTTGAAATGAAGTAGTTGTAATTAACCTCTGCTTGGTTAACCGAAGCCATGGAGTTACCGCGAATAGGTGGATCAGCTTTCAAGAAGTATGGGTCAACATACTTGAATCTGATTCCCGCCAACTGATCAGAAACGACTTTTGACTCGGCTTCGCTAAATTGGGTGAAGCCTGGGGCCTTGACCGCAACGTAGTCATCGTTGAGCACCACATCGTCTTCTGTGAGGGTAACCAATTCGGTTGCAGTTGAGATGAAGAACGGGTAGCTGCCTTCCTCATAAACGTCGGAAACCAAAACGGCGATGTTACTCTTGTCCCCACCGTAGTAACCAAGGCGAGAGTCGAAGACCAGAGCTGAACCTACCTGAGATTCATCTTCGCGAGGAATTGGGATAAGCACACCGACATTGCCTTGCTTTTCGCCGACGTGACCAATCACAACGTCGAAAGAAGTGCCTTCGGGGTCAGTGGTATTTCCTTGATCGATTATCGTGCTTAAAGCATCCTCTTTGGAAAGCATGTTTCCGGTCTGATACTTGAACCCGGCCATAGACAGGGTAAAGACAACCGGGACGATAACAAATGCACCCAAGAACATAATTCCTGGTGCAAAAAACTTAAGTGGAACCGAAAGGTTCGTGAAATATGTAAAAGCAAGAAGCAATATACAGATGGCTAAGAAGATAGCGATATTTGTATCGCCAGTTCCAAAGGCTGCCATCATGAAGTAGCCGAGAGCTACCATCGCCAATGAAACGAAAATTACCTTGGCAATAATCGCGTATAAATTACCTTTGAGGATCCTCAAGTTTTACTACTTCCGCTTTCGTCTTAGATAAATCTTAGAGCTTTTCAATAGCTAAAAAATGTTCCTCGTTGAACATAAGAACTGGTGGGGAGTTTTCACTCCCCACCAGCAACTTATTGTCTAAGTTCTATTAGAACTTAGATCCTGCGACAACGTTTGCCTTCAGAATTGCGCTGAGGCTCTTTGTCTTTGTGGTTAGGTCTACACCTGGGTCACCGGTGACGTTCCACCAGAAGTCTCCAGGAAGATCCCACCATGCGTTACCTCCGGTACCGGAAAGGATGCTACCAATCTGTGGGATTGAAGCTTGACCAGCAGCGCGGGCCATACCCTTCTGGAATACAGAACCGAACTTAGCTGCCTTAGCGTTAGCGTGAGGGCGGTTCTCGATCTTCTGGTAGTCACGCTGACCTGCACGTGAACCGAAGTAGTTCAACAGTGACTTAGCAGCAGCGAGGTTACCCTTACCGTTAGCGAATGAGGTTAGAAGCGCACCAGAAACAGATCCGAATGCGTTTCCGTAGGTACCAGCAGTGATACCAGGTACAGGCTGTAGAGTACCTTCAATTGCGGTGCTCAACATACCCTTCTGCCAGTTTCCTAGGATTGCGAATGGAACCTTGCCGGCCTTGAAGTCAGCTTCACAGTTAGCCATGGTGGTGCCAGGAGCGCCATCCCATGGTGCCCAGAAGCCGTTAGAGACCCATCTGTTGCCAGATGGCTCAAGAACAAGAGCCTTTAGGTTGTTTACGAATGAACCAGATACTGGGTCACCAGATGCAGCTACGGTTGCGGTCGCCTTTGAAAGCTTGGTGTCGACCTTACCGTTAGACATGCGGTATGGCTGTAGGCCAAGAGCTGACCATACACCTAGACCACCCCAAGAAGTTCCACCACCAAGAACACATAGACCTGCAGTTAGGCCCTGTGCTTCCTTGTTGGCCTGGAAGTAGTTAACCATTGCACCGAAAGTTGCAACTGCAGATGATGGAACACCCTCGTTACGAACCATAGCAACGTTGTTTACGTCAAGTGGAACACCGTATAGCTTGCCCTTGTATGAAAGGTCACCAAGCTGGTTAGCGGTGAAGTCCTTCTTGATGGTTGCAGGAAGAGTGAAAGCTGCAAGCTTTCCGTTCTTTGCACCAGTAGCTACCCAGTCGTTAGGGCCAAGAACAATGTCTGGTCCTGAAGCTGAGGTTGCGTTGTCAAGGGCTGCCTTTAGAGCCTCAAAGTTAGCCTGTGGCTTGACATCGATTACATATCCGTCGACAAAGTCGCCGTCATCTTGATCTTCTAGAGCGCCGAAAAGTTGAATTAGATTTGGACCGCGAGTTTCGTCAGCCCAGATCGTTAGCACCTTTGGTGCAGCTTGTGCTGGGGCTAGTGCAATACCGCCCAGAACGACTGCAAAGGCAACAACAGCTCCGGCTCCCTTCTTAGAAATTGAAAACATTTACTCTCCATATCGATATTGAGTTAGCACAGTTTGTGCTGTTTATAGTTAGCCAAATAACATGCCATGTAGTCAAATCTGTAAGCGGTTTCACGATAACAGTATCGTAAAGATATGCTGAGTTTTTTAAGAGAAAAGCCTTAAATCCCTTTATCCATAAGGGAATACGGGCTTAGCGGCAGTTTTGGGACAATTTGGGCTAGCCAAAAGTGATGGTTTTTAGCCACTATTCTGGAAACGATTACGGAATAGTAAATCTGACATAAAAAATAGAAAGCATGATTTATCTTGGAAACTATGTCTACGCCTACAACTGAAATCCTTAGTAAAGCCCGTAAAGACGCCGAATGGTGGCGCACTAGCGTTATTTACCAGATCTACCCTCGCTCATTTGCTGATGGCAATGGCGATGGAATGGGCGATTTACAGGGGGTCACCGAGCGCCTGGAGTCTCTAGCCGAGCTCGGGGTTGACGCCATCTGGTTTAGCCCCTTTTTCAAGTCCCCGCAAAAAGATGCCGGGTATGACGTTTCAGACTATAAGGACATTGACCCTCGTTTTGGTACTTTAGCTGACTTTGACAAACTCGTGGCTAGAGCAAAATCGCTGGGGCTTCGAATCATCGTCGACTTAGTCCCTAACCACTCATCCGATCAGCACGTTTGGTTCCAAGCTGCACTAAATTCAGCTCCGGGTTCTCCAGAACGCGAAAGATACATCTTCCGTGACGGTAAAGGTGAGAACGGTGAGCTACCTCCGAATAACTGGGAGTCAGTTTTCGGTGGACAGGCTTGGACCAGAATTACTGAGGCTGATGGCAAACCCGGTCAGTGGTATCTACACATCTTTGATTCATCACAACCGGATTTCAACTGGAAGAACGAAGAAGTCCGAGACGAATTTGATTCAGTGCTTCGTTTCTGGTTAGACAGAGGTGCAGCTGGATTCAGAATCGATGTTGCCCACGGCATGATCAAAGTTGATGGCCTACCAGATGTTGTGAAGATTTCTTCAACCATGTCAGGACAAGATTCACCTGACGATGTGAAAACTCAGGAAACCGATGAAGAAATAATCAAACGTCTGCAAATTGAAAACCCCTACTGGGGTCAAGACGGTGTTCACGAGATCAATCGTCGTTGGCGAAAAATTCTAGATGAGTATGACGACCGAGTGATGTGTGGTGAAGCTTGGGTACACCCACTATCGCGCATGGCTCGTTGGGTAAGACCGGATGAATATCACCAGACGTTTAACTTTGGTTATCTAGAAACTCCATGGAATAAAGAAAAGCTCGAAGCGGTAGTTACCGAATCTTTAAAAGCCTTTGGTGCAGTTGGTGCTCCATCAACCTGGGTACTTTCTAACCACGATGTTATTCGTCACGCAACCAGAATGGGTTATGACGAAATCCCTAGACAAGGCGATGGTGTTGGTCCAAATTACCAGCAACCGGATGAAGCCAAAGGTCAACGTAGAGCCAGAGCAGCATCGGCATTCATGCTAGGTCTACCAGGCGGTGCGTATATCTACCAGGGTGAAGAGCTTGGTCTACCGGAGCACACCACACTGGATAACAAATACCGCGAGGATCCAACATTCTTCAGAACCAACGGACAGCGAGTTGGTCGCGACGGTTGTCGAGTTCCACTGCCTTGGGAAGCTGGAGCCAATGACTCAAACGGTTTCTCCACCACCGGTGCTTCTTGGTTACCGCAACCAGATTCTTATCGTCGCTACGCACGCAGTGCTCAAGAAGGTGTTGCTGGTTCAACTCTCGAGCTCTACAAACAACTTCTTAAGATGCGTAAAAAGTTTGAGATGGGTAATGGTGAATTCCGTTGGGCACCGGAGTTCATGGATGAATCATCCTTGGCCTATATCAACAACGGTGTTCTAGTACTTTCTAATTTCAGTGGCGATTCGGTAGTAATACCGGCCGGCGAAATTCTGGCTACCACTCAGCACGATATAAAGGTTGAGGGCGAGTTGGAGCACGATCAAACGGTCTGGATAAAGTTGTAGTAAGAAAGCGGTTAAAGATAAATGCCCGGTCAATGACCGGGCATTTATCTTCCCCTAACTAACTATTTCAAGGCCTTTACCCATGAAACAGAAGACTTACCCATCTTCCTAAGTTGCTCTAGTCGAACCGCAATCCAGACCATGATAGCTGCGATTACCAGCAGAATCACCCAGAGGAACCAGCTCTGACTGGCCAGTGGTTTGAAGGCGTAAGGCAATACTCCAACAAAGACTCCAACTAAGCCTGGGAAGAATAGTCCACCTAGTTCACGAAGCGATCCAACGATTAGAAGCACCAGCGAGACTACGACGATGATGCCAAAGCGCCACCAGTCAACCTGCCGCAACTCTGACTCACCGAGAGCTTGAATGGTCAAGAACAGTGATGGCACAAGAGCAACCGCTACTGGAATACCGAGGTAGATATATGAACTGTCTGGAACTCTTTCTGCTTTGCGAAGTAATGCAAGAAGTACAAACAACAGTGCAGAAATAACCAGTGAACGAAGTGACACTGTTACATCAAGATCTGCACTATCTCCAGCTCTGAACCAAGAAATTGGCAGAACCACCAGCGCTAAGCCAGCTCCACCGGCAAGCGTTGCACCTAAATTACCCTGGCGAAGACCTAGCACCAAAGCCACAAGCGAAATTAGCAAAATCAACACCACGCGGGTAATTTCCTGAGGAAGTAATTCGCCGAACTGTTTTTCGATTGAGGAATAGGAATAGATAATCGAAGGCAATAAACCAGCAGCTAGCGGTAAACCGGTGCTAAGTAGTGATGTCTTGAATTCGACTACTCTGCGCAGCTGCAGGTTGCCGAGAATTATTCCGATGGTGATTGCGATGGTGTAAATCTCTGGGCCATCCCAATTAAATAGCTTTGCTGTAACCAGCAACTGCACCAAGGTGAGCAAGGTGCCGAGGCTACCGAGGTAACCAGCAATGGCCCAGGCCAATACTTTTTGCTGACCAAGTTTCCAGTAACTGTATCCGGTAAATAACGCGAAGGACAACAGCAACCTGGTCAGACTATTCATCTGATCAACGCCCTGAGTAATTGAATAACCGATTGAAACGATTACCGGAACAAGCACTGGAATATCCACTCTGACAAGCTGCAGTCTCACCCTGGTTAGCTCGACTTGCTTAGCTAAGAAAATAGATCCGATAACCATCGTTAGTGAAATCAAAACGGTGTAGAGCTCAGGATAGAAGACACCGTATAGGGCTCGATCTTGAATAAGACTTGCAGTACTGAGCGCTGCTAGCGTAGCTGACCCGTATCCAACAAAAACCCAAGGAGCTCGCTTTTCAGCAACCGAACGCCAATAAGTAAAGATGGCCGTCAACCAAAGCGTGATGCTCGCTCGCTCCGGCTCTAGCGTTGCACCTTCATTGATGCCGGAGACTGAAGTCAGCAATACAACTAGGACGGGTGCATCGATGCGAATCAGGTTTCTGGTTGTTTCCGTGAGTTCTACCCGCTTGAGCAGGAAGATTGATCCAACCATCAAGCTAATTGCGACTGGCACAGAATAAAACTCTGGGTAGCCGGTGAGAGTTGGCAAAAGCTGGGTTTGTAGCTGATGGCCTGCAACGAGGGAACCGATGCCGCCGCTGACATAGCCTACGAAGACCCAGACCTTTTGCTTCTCAGCAACGGACCGCCAGTAGGCAAATCCAGCCGCTGCCAACAGGGCAAAACTGATTCGGGTTAGCGCTGTGTCACTGGTATTTAGCGTGTTCAGGCCTTTAGCCAATTGAAGAAGCAGTAGCACCAATACTGGGATATCCCAACCTGTGATGGCTTTAGTGGGTTTTGTAAGCCCGCGGTTAAACAGGGTTGGAATAGCTAAGACAATACCGATTGGCAGGCCATAGAGCTCGGCAGCAAAACCGGTTTCACCAAAGTTCTCAATCAGATACTGATTTAGTAGCAGTGC
>JAURJV010000096.1 GCA_030832065.1 Rhodoluna sp.
ACCTAGGAATGCGATGTCGTCAACATACCAGCTACCAGCAGCTTTGCTTCCGCCACCACAGGTGAAGTCAACAAAGATCGAAGCCTTGTTGTACTTCTGTGCAGAGTCGAAAGTTGAGAAGTTCCAGGTGTAAGTACTCCAACCCTCAACGCTAGTTGCGTCAAGCTCTCTGAAAATAGTGTCATTTGCAGAATTTTCTAGCTTTAGTCTGATCAACTTACCGGCTGCAGGCGAGTAGACGTTTGCCGTGACAGTGGTCTTTCCAGAAGCCAACAGTGATTCTGTCGAACTTAGGAATGTAGTACCTGACCAGCAATCAGCGCCGTTGGTGATCTTCAAAGCAGATGTTGAGCCAACTGAGCCACCAGTAGGAGCTGATGAGTCAGTAGCAGAAACGTTTCCACCAAATGAAACTAGGTTGTAACCAGAAGTGTCGCTACTCTCGAAGTTCACAAGAACTGGAGTAACAGCAGCTTCTAGGTTTGCACCGACAGCACCGTTGAATACAACATCGTCAACGTACCAGGCATCGCTGGTCTTGTTTCCCGCACCACAGGTGAAGTTAACAAACAGGTTAGCCATGTTGTAATCGATGTTGGCATCAAGCCCGGTGAAGTCCCAGCTGTAGGTCTTCCAACCTGCAACGCTTGCAACATCTAGTTCTTTGAACTGGGCGTTGTTAGTGCTGTTTTCGAGCTTGAGTCTAATAACTTTGCCAGATGCAGGTGAATAGATGTTCGCCTTCACGATTGGGTTAGCTGCAGAAATCAAAGATTCTTTAGCACCACGCTTTAGGAATGTAGTTCCACCCCAACAGTCAATACCTTCAGTGATCTTGAATGCCTTTGTTGAACCTACAGAACCACCAGCAGGAGCAGCTGAGTCAACAGAACCTGCGCTGCCACCAAAGCCGATGAATGCATAACCGGAAGTGTCAGTTGATTCGAAGTTAACTAAAACCTGAGGTGTAGTTCTTGGAACAGTCACATCAGGGGCAGTTGCACCTGGGAAAGATACATTGTCGATAAATGTTTCAGCTGGGTGAACGCTTGATGTTCCACAAGCAAAGCCGACGAAGATGCTCGCCTTCAGGTAGTTACCTGGAGCGAAAGCTGCACCGGTTGATAGATCCCAAGTTAGACGCTCCCAACCAGTTCCACCGTGAGCGACATCAAGTTCGCGTGATGGTTCAGCTGCGCCACCCTCAACTTTCATCTTCACATTAGAAATTGCAACTGTTGAGTAAACATCTGCACTAATGGTCTTCGAGACATCTGAGATCAGCTGCCAGCCAGAAGACTTAATCAGGAATGTGGTACCTGACCAACAATCAGCACCGTTTACGATTTTGCCGACCTTGGAAGTGTTTGTGCCGACTGTTGAGTCAACAACACTAGATGTGTTGCCTCCGAAGTCTGCTGAGCCACCCAAGGAAGCGCCTGAAGTGTCATCGCTTTCAAAAGTTACGGTGATTGGTGAAGAAGCAGCTGTTGCTGCGCCAACTCCAAGACCAACAATTGAAGAACCGATGACCGCGAGTGATGTTAGAAAACCCATCAACCCTGATTTTTTGAGGTTCATCCTTTAATTACCTTTCAGTATTTATAGACCGTTACCAGCACCTGCTCTGGCTTACGGGAAATCCCGCCATTTGAATGGCTTGGTTAGAGATTATGCCTGAAACCGCTTTCCAGAAACCGCTTTCATAGAGTCTTTACATATTTGTTATCTAATTTATGTAAGCGTTTCCCTTTATTTCTAAGGGGTTTAGGGCTTGCGAAACAGGCCGGCCAGTCCCCTGACTGTGCTGGCTCGCCAGGCATCATTAGGACGATAAATCAACCGCCAAAGTCCGCCATGAACAGCTAGATCTAGATAACTGGCCATTGGGCTGAGCCTTTTTGGCTCATTTAAGACGCATATAAGCAGTGCAGCAGAAAGATCCACTGCCTCCTTGACCTCAAAGGGAATCAGGCCAAATTTAGGCGATCCGGCGTAGGTGGCCCGAAGTATCCTCACACCCAAAACTGAATGGGTTTTAGCCGGTGGGGACACTAGGTATGCAACATTACGGTCAGCAAAGACCTGCTGGTAGGCGAGCCAACGCTGAACCCTTTTAGCCAGAGCATACGAGGGCCCTTGCAAGGATGAGGTTGAATCAATTACCGCTAGAGCCCGGCCCGACTGGTCCTTGAATAGTTCCGGCTGGTGTTTTTTCACCATATACATTGCATCGCGTATTTTGGTTCCAAACGAGCGCTTAGCAAACCGATTATCCATATCCTGAACAATCTCGGCCGGCACCGCGTAGGAATCGGTTGGTGTAGCCAACCAGGTGAGTACCACCCTGGATTTTGGTAGTGCTTCGGTCATCACTCTAGCTAGAGAGTGCTGAACTGCTTGAACTTCAATGTGCTTAGTGCCCGGCGCATAGGCATAGGATCCTAAAACCAGTTTTCTGTTCTCTGTTCTTGCCAACATCGATAACCAACCGGCGATAGCTTCATAGTCCTTAACTAGATCTAAACCAGCAACTTTAGCTAACTGCAGATCATCGAGGTGTTGAACATCAACGCCATTAGTTCTTGATTTCAACACTGGAACATAAAGTGTTCCGCTACTTCTTCTAGCAAGAATAATTAGTTCTAACCAAAGGTCTTCTTTCGCTCTAGCAACAATTGCTACAGTTCCGCCCCACTCCAACCAGGTTCGCGCTGGCGAATATTCAGCGCCACCGGCTAAAGCAATCAATAGGTTCTGGTTGATCGAATCCAAGTTGAAATCTTTTAGAGCAGTAGCAATGCCGGGTTCAGCTAAATGTTGTGAAACAAACTTGTCTGCATCAATTTTTGGTTCAACTAGTTTTCCAGATCCTTTGACCATAACCATGGCAACAGCATCTTTACTATTTCGCCAGGCATCACGCACCGCATCAACTAGCACTCTGCCATCATCGGTTATAACGGAACGCTCAAATTCAGCTAATCCCCTAGTTGCAATATCAAGTGCGCTCTGTGAACTCATCAGTTCAAGCTTTGCCACATTTCGAAATACCGGCAGATAATCTTTACGCCAATTTTTTATAGCGGAGATTTCTGCAGTTAGCTCAGGTCTATTTGCAGCTGCTGTTAGTACTTGTCGGCCAAGCGCCGTCGAGCCGATGGCATTCCCATCTGCATCGATGAATTTCATTTGGCTTTCTTTCGAAGCCAGTACCAGCTGTGCCAGATAACCAGCATCGGATAAAGCCCCTGCACTGCAACACCGATTCGCTCACCTAAACCAGTAATCGTCGAGTTGTCATCTGCCCAGAGTGATAAGAACCAAATGCTGACGGCACCTAGAAACAGAGTCCCTAGAACTGCAGCTACTGGCCGAAGTAGTGGCGGGGCATCTGGGCCTCTGCGGATGGCAAAAAGAGGCCAGATAGAGAAGATGATGAAGCTGGCGATTGCAAAGACCCGGTGCGGAATTGAATAGTCCTCCTGGTTTGGAGTGGCAAAAACCGTTAGCCCGATAGTGGCGATGCCGGCAAGGAAGATCGCAATTCTTGCTGGTTTAGGAAATGCCTTGGCGTAGATGGCAACAACGAAATCACAGAGGGCCCCAAAAAGGAATACTGAAGACATCATCAACTGAACAGGCGAGTCGTTGGCCGCGAGATCGCTGATGGTTTTGACCATTCCGTCATAACCTGGCCAAGCGTAAGCACCGTATGTGTAACCGAGAAAGGTAACTATCGGACCTAAAGTGGTTGCCCATAGAGCTGGAGCTAAAATCCTATTTTCTGTTTTCATTATTGTCTTTCAGTTGGGAAGAGCAATTAGTCGTAACTGTTAGTACGAGGTATCTTTCTAGTTACTCGGATCTGGAATCATCACATACTTAGTCTCAAGATACTCGTTGATACCCTCTAGACCGCCTTCGCGACCCAAACCAGATTGCTTTACTCCACCAAATGGCGCAGCAGCGTTAGAAACAAGACCGGTATTTAGTCCGGTCATACCGGTATCCAGTTGCTCAATCAGTCTCAACCCGCGTTTTAGATCCTGGGTATAGGCATACGAAACCAAACCGTAGACCGTATCGTTAGCCAAATCGATTGCTTCCTTTTCAGTTTTGAATCTAACAATTGGAGCAATCGGGCCAAAGATTTCTTCACCGAGAATTGTTGATCCTGGCTTAACATCCATCAAAACTGTTGGCTCAAAGAAATAGCCAGCACCGTCAGTTGATTTACCACCGGTTACTACTGCTGCGCCTTCACTGAGAGTTGTCTTGACTAATCGCTCAAGGTTTTCTCTAGCCTTTTGGTTAATTACCGGACCGATCTTGGTATCTGGATCTAATCCGCGACCGAGTGGCATTTGGCTCATCTGTTCAGCCATGCGATTAGCAAAATCTTCGGCAACCGAATCATGCACGATAAAGCGGTTAGCTGCGGTGCAGGCCTGACCGATGTTTCTAAGCTTTGCCAACATGGCACCAGAAACTGCTGCATCTAGATCAGCATCTTCGAAGACCACAAATGGTGCATTACCGCCTAGCTCCATCGAGGTGCGAAGTACCTGCTTAGCCGATTGCTCAAGTAAGCGAACACCAACTTCAGTTGAACCGGTGAAAGTGATTTTTCTAAGCCTTGAATCAGAAATAATTGGAGCGCTGGTAGCCGATGAGGTGCTCGTTGTAATGACGTTCACAACACCCGCTGGTAAACCAGCTTCTTCTAAAGTTGCTACCAACAGCAAGGTCGTCAACGGGGTCAACTCGGCAGGCTTTACCACCATGGTGCAACCAGCTGCTAGTGCTGGGCCGATCTTTCTGGTGGCCATGGCCAGAGGAAAATTCCATGGGGTAATGGCAAAAGCCGGACCAACTGGCCGCTGGGCAACCAGCATGCGGCCGGTGCCTTCCGGGGAAACCCCGTAACGACCGGTAATTCTGACCGCCTCTTCAGCGAACCAGCGTAGGAATTCGTTTCCGTAGGCAACTTCTCCCCTAGCCTCAGCAAGCGGCTTACCCATTTCCATGCTGATCAGCATGGCGAACTCTTCGCTACGGGAGCGGACTAGCTCAAAGGTTCTTCGTAAAATCTCAGAGCGTTCACGCGGAGCCGTCTTAGCCCATTGCACTTGAGCATCCGCTGCTGCGGTTAGGGCAGCGAGGCCATCTTCTGCAGTGGCATTGGCAATCTCGAGAAGAACCTTACCGGTGGCGGGGTCTTCAACAGCGATCGGCTTCTCGCCGTGGCCGGTAACCCAGTTACCTCCTATATAGAGTTTGGTCGGAACTTTAGCTAACAGTTCTTTCTCAGTAAGCGTCATTGCTACTTTCCTTATTCGGTTGGAGGCTTTATTTCATTAGAGAGTTTGTTACCGCAGCGGAAGAACCCGGTGGCTAAATTATCAATTGCTACCTTTGTGGTCTGGTTAACTTCACCGACCGAGGCGATGCTAAACACCAAATCGGTGCCGTCCTTGGCTTTGATTATGCCGGCTAGCGAATACTCACGTTTGGTCCAACCAGTCTTGGCAAAGATCTTTCCAGCGGCGTCGATGTTATCGCCCTTGAAGCGGTTAGCCAAAGAACCAGTTTCGGCAGCTATCGGCAGCGCTTGCTTGATTATCTCTAGATCGCCCTCTTCATTTAATATCTTTTTCAAAAGAGCGTTGATGAATGTTGCTGGAACTAAGTTGTTCTCGCTCTCGCCAGATCCATCTTTGAAAAGTAAGCCGGTTGGATCTAGCCCTGCCCGAATTAGTCCAGCCTTAACTGCAGCGTCAACCGATGCAAAAGATCCGTCATAGCCCAAATGCTTAGACACCAAACGCGCAAGATATTCGGCTTCGGTGTTATCGCTAACCTGCAGCATGTGTTTTATCCACTTACTGATCGGTTGCGATTGAACAACCGCTATCTGCTGCAGCTTGCTCCCCGCCATAGCTTGAGTGATGATTGCAGTCTCAGCAACTGGGCCGATGGCTTTCTTGATTGCAGCTCCAGCTCGAGCAACCGGGTCAACACTTCTAGGGGAGGTTTCTAAGGTTGGGTTGTCCCGGTCACCGTCAATCTGTAATGCTGTGACATGCGACTGGTAGCCTAAGCTGCGCTCAGAGTCAGGAACATCTGCTCCCCAAGTTGGTCCAGTGAAATAACTGGAATCTAAAACAATTGATGTGATCGGGGTGGCTCTAACCCAGGCATTAATCTGGACAGCCATATCCGATAACTTCGGCGCACCTTTGTAGACGCTTTCCTTGCCAACACCAACCCGAGAGAGGGTTGGATCTCCAGCACCGACTACAACTATCTGTCCAGGGGTGTTTAGATCGGCATAGACCTTTGTCTGCACGCGATAATTTGGCCCTAGTACCTGGAGGGCGGCCGTAGCGGTGAATAATTTCATCACTGATGCCGTTTGAGTAGCGGTATCGCCTTGAATATCAAAAAGAACTTCATTGGTGGCTGGGTTTAGAACTTGAGCGTGAAGCCCGACAAGTCTAGGGTCGGCAGCTAAATCAGCCACCGAGCAATCTCTACCCTCCTCGGTTGGACTCACAGTTGGCGTATTGGTAGGTGTATTGGTATCGGTGTTCTGCGGGCTAGCCCCGGTTGAAGCCAAGGTAAAGCCACCAATTATCAAAATAAGCAGCAATAAACCACACACTGCACCTATTGCGATCTGGCGCATGTAATTCAGCGGTGAATTGGAATTTGGCATTTATGCTCCGATGTGGCTTCCTTTACTCAATTTTAGACCTTCTTTTGGCGAATAAACTTGAGTCATGATGAAGTTGTTTGGCTCTGCCCTAGCCCTATTTGGAATTCTGGCCTTGGCTGCCCCCGCCTTGGCTCACAGCGACCTGGTGAATCAAACACCAATGGCAAATAGCACTGTCGAGGCAGGACCCATCCGAATCAACCTGAGCTTCGATGAAGCGCCACTGAATTTGCCATACGGCCAAGGGAACCTAATTGCTATCGCCGATGCTAAAACCGGCGAACAGCTCGGACCGGCTTGTGCCAAGATCGAAGCATCCAGCCTGAGCACAATTGCCAACATCTCAATCCCAGGTGAATACAAAATTCTCTGGCGTATCGCCTCCGAAGACGGTCACGTCAATCAAGGTGATTTCACCATCAATGTGGTTAACAACTCAAACTATTCCACTGAGAAGCAGGGCAACCAGTGCTTTGATGAATTCGGTAATGAGTTGGATATAAACGATCAAGAATTGCTTTCAAAAAAGCGTGAACCAAACTCAGGATTACTCGAAGGCTTCTTCTGGGGCTTGGGTTTTATTCTCGCCGGTAGCGCAATGGGTGCGTTTTTTGTAAAGCGCAAGCAAAAGAACTAATCGTTAGGTCTAACCAAGCTATCAACATCACCGAGAATGCTGTTGAATTCTTGCTCGGTCATCAAACCAAGTCTTAGAACGACTTCCTTTACGGTGCTGTTTTCAGCCAGTGCGGTTTGGGCAACTAGGGTGGCATTCTCGTAACCAAGCATCGGTGAGAGCGCAGTTACCGTTCCGATTGATCTTTCAACATCTGCCCGCAATTTTTCCACGTTGGCGGTAATACCACTCACGCATCGATCGGCAAAGGTGTAGCAGCCTTGACGAAGATAAATGATACTCATCATCAAAGCCCTAGTAATAATCGGTTCAAAAGCATTTAGCTGAAGCTGCCCTGCTTCACAGGCCATGGTCACCGTCACGTCATTGCCAATAACGGTAAAGGCAATTTGATTGATAACCTCTGGGATTACCGGATTTACCTTGCCAGGCATAATCGAAGATCCTGCCTGTCTGGCTGGCAGATTTATTTCACCGAACCCAGCACGTGGACCAGAAGAGAGTAAGCGCAGGTCATTGGCTTCTTTGCTAAGTTTTACTGCTACGCGCTTTAGAACTCCACTTACTAAAACAAACACTCCGCTGTCCTGCGTTGCTTCAACCATGTCTTCAGCAACCACGAACTGCCAGCCGGCTAATTCGCTGAGCTGACGGCAAGCAGCTTCGGCGTAACCGGCGGGGGCATTTAGCCCTGTTCCGATTGCAGTTCCGCCAAGGTTGATTTCGCTAAGTAGTGGAATAACTTCCTTTAGTCTTTGCTCATCCTCTGCAGTCATTCTGGCAAAGGTTGCAAACTCCTGGCCGAGGGTCATCGGTACGGCATCTTGCAGCTGGGTTCTACCCATCTTGATGACATCTCTAAATTCAGTAGCCTTGGCATCAAAAGCAGCACGGAGATACTCCATAGCTTTGATTAGTTCTCTGATTTCCAAAATCAAAGCAACTTTCAGCGCTGTCGGATACACATCGTTGGTCGACTGCGACATGTTCACATGGTTCAACGGATGAATGTGATCGTAATCACCTTTCTCATAGCCGGCTAGCTCGAGAGCACGATTAGCAATGACTTCGTTGGCATTCATATTCGTGCTGGTCCCAGCACCGCCTTGAATTGCATCGACAATAAACTCTTTATCGAATTTGCCAGCTGCCACTTCGTGGCAAGCAGCAATGATTGCACTGCCAACTTTTTCGTCTAATTCGCCAACTTCTAAATTAGCCTTAGCAGTTGCTTCTTTTACTATGGCCAAGGCTTTGATTAGTGATCGATAGTGGCCGATCGGAACACCAGAAATAGGAAAGTTTTCGGCGGCTCTGGCTGAATGGACTCCCCAGTAGGCGTGTGCCGGAATCTCGTAATCGCCGAGTAAATCATGTTCTAGCCTCATTGCTGACATACCTTTAGTTTGCCATGAAATCATTTGGTTCCTAAGCAAAAAACACAAAGACCCAGACAATCGCCTGGGTCCTCGCGCTTAGTGTTGCTTTAGGAGAGTATGTCCTCGCTAAGTTTTCCTTCATCCTTCTTGTTGATAAGTCCCCAAAGGATACCTATTACAAGGGCGATAAACGGTAGCAGAACCAGTATCCAACCAAGTGTGGTTAGTGACCAGGCCACGCCAGATTCTTCAAGAGTCGGTGCCAAACCAGATAGCAGGTTAAAGCGTGACATCAGAAGGTATAGACCAAAGCCCAAGACGAGTGTTGAAATCGCTGGTGCGACAATCGCCTTGAACCAGTGTGTTCCTGGGTTTTTCATGAAGTAGCGAATAACAGCGACGCTAACCAAAAGCTCGACGAGCATGACAGCGATTGCGGTAATTGCGCTAGACCAGAAGAACAGGTTCAGAATTGGATCTAGGTTTTGCACTACGAATAGCACGACAACGATTAGCGCTAGAACGGAGGTAACAATCACACCGCCGGTTGGAGCGCCAAACTTGTTGGTCTTACCAAGTGCCTTAGGAAGCACACCGGCGCGACCAAGCGCATAGACGTATCTTGAGTTAGCGTTCTGGAAAGCAAGTAAACCAGCAAACAAGCTAGAAACAACTAGCCATTCCATTACAACAACTAGCCAGTGGCCAACGTTGGTTTCGGTTAGTGCAAACAATACTGCAGCTGGATTTGCTCCACCTTCGGATAGCGTTGCAACCTGCTCAACCACTGTTGAAGCACCAAGACCGGTAACCATTGCGAATGAAACAACTGCAAACACCAAAGTGATCAAACCAACAGCCCAGTAGGTTGCCCTTGGAACTGCGCGCTTTGGATCTTTTGCTTCTTCACCGTAGATAGCGGTTGCTTCAAAACCAATATATGAAGCTAGCGCGAAGGCAATAGCGATTCCAGCTCCACCTTCAAAACCTCCAGCAAAGATATTTACTGGTGAGAATGAAGCTGCGAAGTCCATGTGCCCTGAGTGATTTAGCAAAATACCGAAACCGGCAATAAATAGTGAAAGCACTTCAAGAATCATGAGAGTACCAAGAACCTTGGCACCAACATCAACGCTCAAAAGCGATAGTCCGGTTACCAAGACCCAGGCGATAAGCACCCATACCCACCATGGCAAGACGATGCCGTAGTTTGCTTCCATCTGGCCGGCCAAGAGACCACCGAAGAAGCCGTAAATTGCAAGCTGGATTGCTACGTATCCGACGACCATGGCCAGTGCGGATCCGATACCTAGGTTCTTGCCGAGTCCCCTCCCGACATAGGCAAAAAATGCACCGGCATTGGTTACCTTGCTGGTCATCGCGGTAAAGCCCACGCTGAACAAAATTAGAACTAGACCTACCAGTAGGTAGGCTCCTGGAGCTGCGGCACCATTACCAGCCAGAATGGCTACCGGAACAGCTCCGGTCATTCCAACTAGTGGCGCGGATGCTGCAACCACAAAAAATACGATTCCGAGAACACCAAGACGGCTCTTCCGTAATGAGTTATCGGTTACTTGATTTGACATTTATTCTCCTCGTCGAGGTCAAGGAATCGTTCGGGTATGAACGATCTCGTTAAGCCTTGCCCAGAAAGGCATAAAATCTCTTCAATTTCAGGGCTTTTTCTCTTATGGTTAGGCAATTGTTATCTTGCGGTTATTTGCTGTTTATTCGTATCCAAATGGTTCGGTAATCTATTGCTATGACTGAACTGCACGGCTTTATGGCTCCAAAAACCCCAACTGGCAAAAGCGCAATCATCCCAGATATGCCCTGGTACTACTCCGGAACACTGCTAACTGTTGAGTATCTGACCGATCCTGAAAACGTTCGTGCAATTCTGCCTAAAGAACTAGACCTAGCCGATGAACATCCAGGTGCGGTAGCACTTATCTGGGCAGATTGGCAGTCCTGTTCATCCAGTAAGGCGGAACTGCTGGACCCAGTTAGAAGCCAGTACCTTGAGGCTTTTGTTGTTGTTCGCTGCAAATATGAAGGTAAGACTTATTCACGCTGCGTAGCGATCTGGGTAACTAAAGATTTTGCTATCGCTAGAGGCTGGTTCCAGGGTTACCCGAAAAAGCTTGGCAATGTAGCAGTTACCAGAATCTTCAACCACGGTAAGGCAACACCAAAACTTGAAGCTGGAGCAAAGCTAGGTGCATCGCTTGCAGCCTACGATCACAGACTTGCCAGTGCGGTTGTAACACTTCAGAAACCAGCAGACTCAAATGGTTTTGTTAACGGTCACCCAATGCTTCACTCACGCTGGATGCCATCGATTACCCCTGGTCTTGGCAACTCAATGGATCAACTAATCACCATGAGTGGTGTTGATGCAGATCTGGGAACCCCCTGGGTAGGAGATGCAGAACTTACTCTGCACGATTCGAAGTGGGATGAGCTTGCATCAATTCTTCCAATCAAGGAAATACTCGGCGGTTACTACCGTGAAGTCGGAGTTACCTTCAACGGTGGAACACTCGTTGCTGATAACTCAAATTCAAAGATTTAGTAGTCCTCTAAATATTCTTTGATTTCCCAGTCAGTTACATCTCTGGTTGATGGGTCTGGAACAGCTGCGTTATAGCGTTCAATTTCGTCACGTTTCATGGTCAAGAAAATACCAATCAAACCAGTTGACATGTGCTCACGCATTCTCTCGTTAGCTTCGAGAGCATCAAGAGCTTCAGTGAAGGTTGCCGGCAGCGTAGGGGCATCCTCGTTGTCATACGCCATGCCCTCGGCTGCCTTAGGCGCTTCTAGTTTTCTAACAATGCCGTCCAGTGCAGCGGCCAAGATACCAGCAATTACTAGATACGGGTTAGCCGCACCATCACCAACGCGAACTTCTAGCCGAGTGCCACCGCCACGCTCTGGTGGAACGCGAACCATGGTGCTTCTGTTGTCGTAGCCCCAGTTAGCTCTAAACGGAGCTAAGGTATCTGGACCTAGTCTCTTGAAAGCGTTAACGGTTGGGTTAGTAAAGGCTGTTAGTGCATGAGCGTTAGCTGTAATACCGGCAATCATTTGCAGTGCTGTTTCAGAAAGTTCATCGCCTGCATGCATCAGGTTCTTACCTTCTTTATCAGTAACTGAGAAGTGAAGGTGGAAACCAGATCCACCCTCATCGCTCCAAGGCTTACCCAGGAAGGTCGCATACTGCCCTTCACGAGCAACGATGTCTTTAATCGAAGTCTTAAACATGAATGTTCGATCCGCTGCATCCATAGCTTCTGAATGCCAAAGGTTAATCTCATACTGGCTAGGTGAGAATTCGTGGTTACCGGCAAAGACACCGATGTTTAGTTGGTCTAGCATACGAAGTAGGTGAAGGAAAGTTCCATTAGGGTCAACCAGAGCGCCGGTTGTATAAACTCGACCGGTCTTCTCTATTGCACGCTTGAAGGTGCCATCCTCGTTTTTATCTGCGATATAGAACTCAAGTTCAGGGCCACATACCGGAACCAAACCAAGCTTGTTGTATTGCTCGATAACTTTACGTAGAACTGTTCTAGGAGAGAACATGTTCGGAGTCATGTCTGGGTTTAGTGCATCAGCAACTGCATAAGCCACTCCTGGTTCCCAAGGCATTGGGTGAATGGTTGCTGGGTCAAGTTGAGTAATTAGATCTTGTAAACCATCGCCTGCGATGCCTTCAGCATCGAGAACACCACCTTGAGTGTTGGTGACCCAAACTCCCTGACAGAAAGCTGGTCCATGGCCAGCAGCTTTTTCTAACTGGCTAACCAATAGGTCCTTAGAGCGTGTGATTCCTAAGACATCGGAATAGATAATTCTTAAAACATCGATGCCCTGCTCCTGTAGGTTTTCCCGAAGGGCGGTCAGGTTGGTGCTCATTGCAACTCCTTTGTTACTCATTCGCATTCAAACGATATTTGGATAATACTTGTTACTAGGCTGGTTCTAGCGGCTAAAAACCAAAAAGTTATGAAGGAAGCCATGAAAGCGCTGTTTATTCAACACGATCACGTTAGCCCAACCGGCTGGGTCGGTGAAGCTCTAAAGCGTCACGGCTTTGAACTAACCGAAGTTTTAGTTGTTCCTGAAGCCCAGTTTGAAACCCCGAACATTCCCTTCGAATTTCCTGACTTTAGGGATTACGATCTGCTAGTTCCGCTTGGCGCCCCATGGGGCGCTTGGGATGACGCCTGCATCGGTAACTGGCTTCAACCAGAACTGGACTGGGTTAGAAATGCAATCGAAGCAGATAAGCCAGTGCTCGGTATTTGCTTCGGTGGTCAACTAATGGCTAGAGCTCTCGGTGGCTCTGTGGCACCTGGTCCTAAGGGTGAAATCGGTTGGACCAACATCTGGTCAGAACGACAAGATCTTTTATCTAATGGACCCTGGTTCCAATTTCACTATGACCGCTGGCAGTTGCCGCCGGGGGCAACTGAGATTGCTCGTAACCCAATCGCTTCGCAGGCATTTATCTATGGCAGAAGTATGGGAGTTCAATTCCACCCAGAGCTAACAGCAGCGGTACTAAAGGGCTGGCTGGATTGGGGAGGCTTGAGAGAAGTTGGCAATGACGGTCAGGATTCAGATATCATGCTGCAGCAGACTATCGCCGAAGATCCAGCTTCTAGAGAAAGAACTTTCTACCTAATCGATAATTACTTAGCCAAGGTAGCAAAACTTATCTAAGGGTTACCTTCACCGGGAAACGCTTGATACCGTTCACAAAATTACTTCTCAGGTGATCTATCTCGCCAACTCGTTCCATCTTTGAAATACGAGAGAGCAGATCTTCAAACATAATCCTTACCTCTAGCCTGGCCAGCGAGTTACCCAGACACATATGTGGACCACCACGACCAAAGGCCATGTGTTCGTTTGGATTACGAGTCACATCCATCTGGTAGGGATCAGCAAATACTGAACTGTCTCGGTTACCAGAGGCAAACCAAGGAACTACCTTGTCACCTTCTTTGATCTTCACCCCTTGGAATTCAACATCTTTGGTTGCTGTTCTTCTAAAGTGGTAAACCGGTGAAGCTAGACGAATGAACTCTTCTACTGCCCATGGAATTAGTTCCGGTTTTTCTTGAAGTAAATGCATCTGATCTGGGTTTTCAATCAGGTAGTTCATGGTGTGTGAGATGGTGTGACGAGTGGTTTCA
>JAURJV010000097.1 GCA_030832065.1 Rhodoluna sp.
GGTCACAACGATGAAGGTTCAGGTGGTGGAGCTACAGACATTAGAACCAGCACATTACTAACTGACCGGATTGCCGTTGCTGGTGGCGGTGGTGGAACCGGTGGTTGGGTTGGTGGCGCTGGCGGTATGGCCGGAGGAACCACTGGTGCAGCGGGTGCGAATGGGCAGGGTTTTGGTGGCGGTGGCGGAACTGCTTCTGCCGGAGGAGCAGGTGGAACCTCTTACGGAGCTGCGACTACTCCGGGTTCGGCTGGCTCACTGGGAATCGGTGGAGCTGGTGGAAGCGCTAACACCCCGAGCACATCGGTTGCCGGTGGTGGCGGTGGTGGCGGAGGCTACTACGGTGGTGGTGGCGGTGGAGCTGACACTGACCCAGCCGGATCGGACGGTGGCGGTGGTGGAGCGGGTTCAAGTTACATGAACACAACCAAGTTCCAGTCGATTACCTATTACGTGGGTAACCAAGCCGGCGATGGCATGGCAACCATCACCTACAACCTGGGGCCAACTGTCACATCATTCACGGCTCCGATCTCGCCGAGTAATGCGGTGAACCCGGTCTTCAACCTGAGTTTTGGTCAGTCGGTCACTGGATTGACCGCTGATGACTTCACCATCTCTGGAAGCGCAGCCGGCTGTTATGTTTCACTGCTAACTGGATCCGGAGCAAACTATGCCGCTACAGTCGCTGGTTGTTCCGATGGAACCATCACACTGACGCTGAAAGCGGACTCGGTGATGGGTAATGCCATTGGTCCAGTTCGAACGGCCTCAACAACCCAGATAACTTTGGACAGAACGCTTCCTGAAATCAGCAACCTAACTAAACAAACCAGTAGCAATGCTCAGATCATTTATCGAGCACAGTTCTCTGAAATAGTATCTGGACTCAGCGCTGACTCAACCGACTGGTTGGTCAAAGGTGATGGTTGCGTTATCCAATCACTGACCGGTTCCGGTAACGACTACACCATAACGATTTCAGGCTGTCTAGATGGACATCTAGCTGGACTGGTGCTGAACCCACTCTCAGTTATAGATACGGCTGGAAACATCGGTCCTAGCCTGTCGAATCAAACCGGTGTGACCAAGATCGATACCTCGCCACCGGTCTTCCATGTCATTGATGTAACCGAGCCTGGTGTGGCTGGAACCCCAGCTTGGGTTTTCGACTCGGAAGAGCCGGTCAACGGTATGACTCAGGCTAAGTTTGTGATCTCTGGAACAGCCAGTGGCTGTAGCACCAATTACACGGTGCTAAGGCCAGGGCTCGGTTGGCAGTTGACGCTAACTAGCTGCTCGGTTGGAACAGTCCAGGTAACGTTGGCGGCTAACTCGGTAACGGATCAAGCTGGTAACTTAGGTCCAGCTACCGCTCTCGCATCAAGTATTCAAACTCTCACGCCTGATGAAGTAGTCAATCAGAGCGTGAATCCACCAAGTGGTAATCAGGGAGCATCGGTAACTCCTATTAAGGTAACTCAACCAAATAATCTCAGTGAACCTAAAGGGCAACCCGAACTCATTCCGGTTGTTGAGGTTCCATTAGAGGTGTCGGCAGAGAAGCTAAAGGTGGAACAGAAAGAGCTGGCAGAACCGAAAGAGGAGACTGGTCAAAAACTACAGTTACCGCTAGGGCTGTTGGCTCTGGCTGCAACTTTGGGGATCTTTGCCCTGACCACAAGGCGAAGTATCCGAAGAAGGCACTAACCAAGAATGGCCCCCGGTTTCGGGGGCCATTTCTTTAGTCGTCTTTAGAGGATCGATCTGAACGATTCTGTTTACGGTATTTAGCGGCTCGCCAAATAGCTAGAGCCCCCAGAGCTATACCTGAAGCGACCATTGCTAGACCGACTAGGACTGGTGTTTGCAATTTCCCTCGCTCAAATTCTCGTTATTCGGAATACGCTCTAATCTAACAAGACATTCGCATAGCCGAATGGTTTTGGTAGACGGAGTGTCTAGTTTCTGCCTACAAAAGGGTCAGATTTGCTGGGTTAGACTTGTGGCATCGCAACTGGCGCTAAAGATGGATTTCCATCAGGGAGCGAAGGCATTTTGGTCGTGCGCCTGGGCCAAAACCCATAAGCCGTATAGGAGTTCCCAATTGACTAACTTGCCCTCATCTTTCAATCAGCCCTTAGCTGCAACTGATCCGGAAATAGCTGAAGTGCTACAGGCTGAGCTTGACCGTCAGCGTAATTTCTTAGAAATGATAGCCAGTGAGAACTTTGTTTCTCGCGGTGTACTTGAGGCACAGGGCTCGGTTTTGACCAACAAATACGCCGAAGGTTACCCAGGTAAGCGTTACTACGGTGGCTGTGAAGCTGTTGACATAGCGGAGAACCTAGCTCGGGATCGAGTAAAAGAATTGTTCGGTGCAGAGCACGCAAACGTGCAGCCTCACTCAGGTGCCAGTGCTAACGCCGCTGTATTGATGGCTCTAGCCAATCCAGGGGATCGAATCCTAGGACTTGAGTTAGCTCACGGAGGACACCTAACTCACGGAATGAAGTTGAACTTCTCCGGGAAAATGTATGAAGCTCACGCCTATGGCCTAAACCCAGACACCTTCCTGATAGATATGGACATCGTTAGGCAACGTGCCCACGAGGTGAAACCTGCCGTTCTGATTGCTGGTTGGTCAGCTTATTCAAGACATTTGGATTTTGCCGAGTTCAGAAAAATAGCAGATGAAGTCGGTGCCAAGCTTTGGGTTGATATGGCTCACTTTGCTGGTCTGGTGGCTGCTGGAGTTCACCCTAATCCTGTTCCATACGCAGATGTTGTTTCAACAACCGTTCACAAAACTCTGGCTGGACCCAGATCAGGTTTAATTCTCTGTAAAGCAGAGTATGCGAAGAAAATTGACTCCAGCGTCTTCCCCGGCCAGCAGGGTGGCCCTCTGATGCATGTGATTGCCGCTAAGGCAGTCGCCTTCAAATACGCAATGACCGAAGAGTTTAAAGAAAGACAACAGCGAACCATTCGAGGTGCGCAGCTAATCGCCAACCGTTTGATGCAGGCGGATGTTAGAGCCAACGGTGTCGATGTTTTAACTGGAGGCACTGATGTTCACCTGGTTCTAGTTGACCTCAGGAATTCACCGATAGACGGAAAGATGGCCGAGGATCTGCTGCACGATGTCGGCATAACCATCAATCGCAACTCAGTGCCTAACGATCCAAGACCAGCGATGGTTACCTCAGGTGTTCGAATTGGAACTCCGGCGTTAGCCACCCGCGGTTTCGGTGATGTAGAGTTCGCTGAAGTTGCCGATATCATCGCGCATGTGTTGATGCCGAACCCAGACATTGATGCTCTAGGTGACCGGGTTAGAGCCCTTACTAAAGCATTCCCGCTCTATGACGGTTTAGAGAACTGGTAGAGCATTGACCGCTCAAATCTTAGACGGCAGAGCAACAGCTAAGGCCATCAAGGCTGAACTGGCAGCTAAAGTCGTTGAATTAAAGGGCAAGGGAATCACCCCAGGTCTTGGCACACTGCTAGTAGGCGATGACCCAGGTTCGCACGCCTATGTTTCAGGTAAACATCGCGACTGTTCTGAGGTTGGTGTCAATTCAATTCGAATCGACCTACCGGCAAGCGCTTCGGTTATGGATGTCAAGGCTGCTATCAAAGATCTAAATGAAGCCAAGGATGTTACCGGTTA
>JAURJV010000098.1 GCA_030832065.1 Rhodoluna sp.
ACAGTGCGGTTAGTCGGCGGGTTGTGAAATACAGTCCGCCGATTATCATTACTACGAAGTAAAGCACGTGTCCCACCATGGCCCAATTAAGAATTCCTAGGGTTAGGCCTCTAACCAATTCAATTGCTTGCCACAGCGGCATAGCCTGAATAAACCACTGGACGAATTCTGGGTAAATACTCAACGGATAGAAAGTTCCAGAGAATAGGAACATCGGTAGCATAACCAACTGAATCCACTGCATTTGCTGGTGGTTCTTCAAGTAGCTGGTAACTCCCATACCTATCGAGGCGAAACCAAATGCAATCAAAACCGATGCTGGGATGGCTAAGAGCCCCCAGGCTGAGGGAACCAAGCCCATCCCGGTTACCACTGCCATGAATCCGATTGCGTAGGCAAGTCCGCGAAGCAACGCCCAACCGATTTCACCAAGAGCAACGTCCAAGGTTCCCATCGAGGTGGACAGCATTCCGTTGTAGATCTTGCCGAAGTGCATCTTGAAGAAAACGTTCCAGGTGGAATCGTAAATAGCGCCGTTCATGGCACTGGTAGCTAACAGCGCTGGAGCTATGAACTGGGCATAGGTAATCGGGTTTCCTGCCCCATCGGTTGTTCCACTGATGAACTGTCCGATACCGTAGCCAAAAGCGAGAAGATAAAACACCGGCTCAACAAAGCCCGACGCCACAACCATCCAAGTTGAAGACTTAAGAGCGTAGTAGCCGCGCTCAATGACAACTCTGGAGCGTCCAGAGTAAACTCCAGCCCCAACCCGACCCCTTCTGCGTTCGGCTATCGCGATGGCGGTATCCACTGTTGTGTTGATTAGGCTCATGCCTCCAACCTCCTGGTGAATACTCGATGCGCCCAGGCAAAACCAATTACAGCCATGATCAGGAAGACGCTCCAGTGCAGGATGAGCAGCCAAGATTCAATTGGCATTCCATAGGAGAGTGCTCTACCTAAGTTGGTTGCGTGCCACTGCGGGGAAATCCAACCAATCCACTGGAGGTAGATAGGCATTGAGGTGATCGGGTAGAAAGTTCCAGAGAACATGAACATCGGGGTGATTACGAATCTACCTACCAGAGCGAATACCCCATCGTCGTCTTTGATGCTCGCTGAGAAAGCTAGCATCAGTGAAGCAAAACCTAGACCAGCAAGACTGGAAACTAAGAGCAGGATCGGCATTGACTCCAAAGTGATTGCACCAAAAGCTAGCAGACACAACTCATACAGGAATACCTGCAGTACACACCTAGCCATGGCAGCCAGCATTACACCGTTGACAATTTGATTGCCGGTAATCGCTGTTGCATTCATGGAGAAAAATGTTCTATCCCAGACGAAGCCCTCCATCGTCGGCCAGGTAACCTCATCCATCGCCCCCTGGATACCAGCGGTTGCTAGCAGTGCTGGCGCTAAGAAAGTCAGGTAGCTGACTCCATCAATGGCATTTGGGCCAAGAGAGTTATCTACCAGAGTGCCGACTCCGATACCTATCGATAGCAAATAAAGAGTTGGGTTACCTAAACCAAAGGCAATAATTGAGGACCACCACTTGAGCATGTTTCGAATCCGGTTCTCCGCAACATAGAGCGCACCGCGTCGAATCGAAACCTGTGGGTCAACAATATTCTTGGCACCGGTCCAAGTCATTTTGTTGTCAGTAGACAGATCCATGGACATCAGTCGACCAAAGTTCTTCCGGTCAGACGAAGGAAGACATCTTCCAATGATGAACGTCTAACCAGTGAGGTGACAGGGTGAAGGCCCTTCTTGACAATCTGCTCCAGTGCTTTCTCACCGTTTTCGGCATAGACCAGGATGCGATCAGGAAGAATTTCTAGACGCTCCCCGATGCCCTCAAGTTTCTTAGCAACCGCGGCGTTGTTTTCACTACCGAAACGAACTTCAAGAACTTCTTTGCTGGAATACTTCTTGATTAGCTCCGCAGGAGAACCTTCAGCCATAATCTTGCCTTTGTCCATCACCATGAGGCGATCACAGAGCTGCTCTGCTTCGTCCATGTAGTGAGTGGTGATTACCAAAGTAACTCCCAGTTCTTTCAAACGGAACAATCTGTCCCAAAGAATGTGACGAGCCTGCGGGTCAAGACCGGTGGTTGGTTCATCCAGCATCAAAATCTCTGGTTCATTGACCAGTCCTCGAGCAATGGTCAGTCTTCGCTTCATACCACCAGATAGCTCTTCAGTTTTGTTGTTTCTCTTTTCACCGAGTTGGGCGAACTCCAACAGCTCTTCAATCTTTCCTTTTAGAAACTTCCTACTAAGACCGAAGTAACGACCATAAATCATTAGGTTTTCCCAGACCTTTAGTTCACGGTCGAGGTTGTCCTGCTGCGGAACCACTCCGAGGTGAGCTCTGATCTCAGGTCCGTGCTTGTTCGGATCTTTACCCAAAATCAATAGGTCTCCACCGGAGCGTTGGCTGGTAGATGCAATCATCTTCATGGTGGTGGACTTACCAGCACCATTGGGTCCCAGCAATCCAAACGACTCGCCACGTCTTACCGTGAAGTCGATACCATCAACAGCTTTGAAATCGCCGTAAACCTTGGTTAGCCCCTTGGCTACAATCATGGCTTCAGCTTCTGAAGTTTTCTTAGGCAAATCCTGAACTTTCTGTATTTGTGCTCTTATTTACTCTTGGCACAGCCTTTAAGTCTATTACCGCTAACTGATATCCTTGGCATTATGACTGTTAAAGCACGCCCAGGTAATCGCAGGGTAACCGGCAAAGAACAGTTCTATACCCCAGACAAACTCGCCTCGGAACTAACCAAGAAGTTCGCTGAGGTGGTCGGCGACTGCTCTGGCCGAATAATTATTGAACCAGCAGGCGGCACAGGCTCTTTCATCAAAGCTGCAAAGTCGCTGCAGCCAAGAAAAGTCCTAAGTTTTGACATTGAACCAAAAACCGATGGCGTGGTTTTAGCCGATTTCCTAACCGCTGACCTTAGCGGGGTAACTGGGGCAATCACCATCTCCAATCCCCCGTTCGGCCGAAACAACTCGCTGAGCATTCCCTTCTTCAACAAAGCTGCGCAACACAGTGACTACATTGCCTTCATCGTGCCGCGCAGTTGGCGTAAATGGTCAGTGATCAACCGATTGAACCGAAACTTCCACCTCATCCATGATGAGAACCTGAGCATTGACTATGTCGATGAACAAGGCAAGATGGTTTGGCAAAAGGCCAGGCTGAACACCTGCTTTCAGATTTGGCAACGCAGGGACGAGCTACGTGAATTAGTAAAAGTTACCGATCATCAGCTGGTAACTAAAGTGGGGCCCGAGGAAGCTGATGTCGCCATTACAGTCTTTGGCTACGGTTGTGGGAAGGTTAGAACTGAATTTGAGCGTAAACCTAACAGCACTCTGATGTTCCTAAAGCTAAATGATAAGAGAGTTCTAGCCGCACTAAAGAAAGTAGACTTCAGCAGGTTCTATAAGAACACTGCTTATACCGAAGCGCTATCCCTGCAAGAAATCAGATACTTACTAAACGAGGAGATCCTGGGCAATCCAGGACTCATCAAAGAAGGATAAAACATGAGTATGACCGGCGGACCCAGAAGAAGACCTGGGGGTAAAGACACTGGCCCGAAAGCCAAATTCTCCCAGTTAGTCCCCTACATGAAGGAACAGCGCGGTCTCCTAGTTACCGCAGTGATTTTCTCCCTAATCGCAGCTGCGGTGAACCTAGCTCAACCGCTCATCGTTGGTCAGATCATCAGCACAGTTCAAAAAGGAGAAGATGTCATTCCCATCGCTCTAGCCCTGCTCGTTATCACTCTGCTGAGTGCAGTTACTACAGGAGCCATGTACTTGGTGCTAGCCAGGGCCGGTGAAGGAGTAGTCCTCTCTGCCAGATCAAAACTCTCCACCAGACTGCTTCGACTACCGATCAAAGAGTATGACCTCAGAAGAACCGGTGATCTGGTTTCCAGGGTCGGCTCAGACACCACCCTGCTGCGAGCCGCACTTACCCAAGGTTTGATTGACGGAGCTGGTGGCGCACTAATCTTCGTCGGATCGGTTATCGCTATGGCAGTGATTGACTGGTTGCTGCTTGTCCTTACCCTGCTGATGATTTCAGTTGCGGTGGCGGCTATCGGATTCAGTTCAAGGCGAATCAAATCGGCCACCACTAAAGCTCAGGAGCGAGTCGGCAATATGTCAGCTTCGGTGGAGCGCGCTCTTTCAGCAGTTCGAACCATTCGTGCTGCCAGAGCTGAGGCCAGAGAGTCAGCCCAAATACAAAAGGATGCGAAAGAGGCTTTCAACCAGGGAGTCAAGATTGCCAGAATCAATGCTTTTGTGACTCCGATTGGTGGGTTAGCTGCCAACGG
The DNA here is from genome assembly GCA_030832065.1 of Rhodoluna sp. GTDB lineage: Bacteria > Actinomycetota > Actinomycetes > Actinomycetales > Microbacteriaceae > Rhodoluna. The sequence goes on from JAURJV010000098.1 coordinate 4,376, forward strand.
AGCTTTTATCGTTGTTCTCGGCGTTGGTGGTTACCGTGTTGCCACTGGTGAAACGGAAGTTGCGAATCTGATCACTTTCATTCTTCTAATGTTTCTAATGATCCGACCGGTTGGACAGTTCTTCGGAGCATACTCTTCACTGCAGTCAGCACTAGGTGCCCTAGCTCGCATTCAAGAGATTCTTGATATCCCTCTTGAAGACAGCGATGCCGAACGGGCTGCCCCATCAAAACGCAAAGCCGTAAACGATGTTGCTATAGCTTTTAGGAAGGTCAAGTTCGCCTATCCAGCCAGACCTGAAACAAATGAAGCCGGTGAGGTGACTAATTCTGAACCTAAAGAAATTCTCAAAGGAGTTTCCTTTGAAATCAAACGAGGTTCCAGGGTGGCCATAGTTGGCCCTTCGGGAGCAGGTAAGTCGACCATTCTCAATTTGATGGAAAGATTCTATGAACCTACCGGTGGAGAGATTTACCTTGACGGGCAGCCAGTTAGGTCAGTTAGTCGAGCAGATTTGCGTGGACAGATTGGATACGTTGAGCAGGATGCACCGGTGCTAGCCGGCTCGATTAGGGAGAACTTGCTAATCGGTTCTCCTGATGCAACCGATTCAGATTTGAAGCGAGTTTTGGCAGAGGTTAATCTAACTGCGGTTTTGAAGCGAGATAAAAAAGGTTTGGATGCCGAAGTTGGTGAGCAGGGAATCATGCTCTCCGGTGGTGAACGCCAGAGACTGGCTATTGCCCGAACACTTCTGGCAGCTCCCCCAATCATGCTGCTGGATGAATCAACCTCTTCGCTTGATGGTCTAAACGAGCAGCGTATGCGTGAAGCTATTGATGCGGTGGCAAAGAATCGAACCATGATCGTAATTGCCCACCGACTCTCCACGGTGGTAGACAGCGACCAGATCATCGTTATCGATGGTGGCAAGGTAATCGGTTCGGGAACCCACAAGCAGTTGCTGCGTTCAACACCTCTATATAAGGAGTTGGCCGCCACTCAAATGCTTGCCTAGGTCATGTCGTAGCCAGGGTCTAGTCTGGAGGTAATTGCCAAATAGACCCAATTGGAGACACTATGACCAAGCGCAGCACCATCGACCGTCTAGCCATCCCGATGTTCGTCACGGGAGTTCTAGCCATGATAGCCTCAGCCACTCTTACTGTGAGTGCAACAGCTACTGCCTCGAGCCCGGTTGAATATAAAAAGGTGACCTTCACCTATCTATCCAGCGGATACACAGCCAGCGACAGTGGCTGCGGAAGTTCAGCTGATCTCTACAATGCTTCGAGCTTTAATGACCCTGTTTTTAGGTCACGCTCCTCCTCAAATAGCAACAATGAGAAGACTTTCACCTGCACTGCGACTATCTACGTGGTTACCAATGTCGATATTCCCACCCCCAAGCCCATCCCCACCGTCACAGTAATCTACCCGCCAGCACCAGTTCCGACTAGGACAGCCAAGCCAACTCACAAGCCAAAACCTACGCTAACCCCTACAAAATCGCCCTCTCCAGCCCCATCCTGGTGGGTTTGGCCGTCACCATTACCGACAAAGTCACCCAGACCGTAGATTTTCGTGAGAAACTAGTTATCGGTGCGTTTTAACGCAGACTTGAATTCTAGGAGTGGACTAAAAAGTGAAGAAACTCGTTATGCCGATAATTATGGCAGTGGTTGGAGCTTTATCTGTAGTGCTGATCGTTACTAACGTTCTTACTACCAGCCCGGTTACTTTGAAAATGATGAGAATCGATGACGTTGACTACAGCGTCACCGGTGGCGAAACAATCAAGCTCACTCTAGGTACCACCCAGGTAATTGTTGATGCTCGCCCAACCGATGGCAACGCCATCGTTGAGGTAACTGGTAACACCAACTTCGTCGAGGGTGACAACACTCTTGCTGTGAAGGTAACTGGATCAGATGGCAAGTCTTCAAAGACCTACACCTGGACCTTGGTCTCACCAAAGCTTTCCGGTTGGTGTCAGGAAAACTCTGAGTTGGTAAAGACAATTGAAACCAACTGGGCTGACGAGCAGATCTATGAGATGCCTGGATATGCCGAGCTCGGTACTTACGCTTCTGACATCAGAGCCCACCAGGAGTGCTTCAGCAGTTCACTGGTTACTGAAGTTCAGAACAACTACTAAACAATATTTATAGTCGAGGCTGTCAGTTCTAGTAACTGGCAGCCTCTACTACATTGCGCACTAGCATCGCTCGAGTCATCGGACCTACCCCACCTGGGTTGGGCGAAATGTAACCGGCTACTTCGCTGACTGCTGGATCGACATCGCCTAGCAACACTGAGCTTTCGGAATTCTCAACTCTGGTAATCCCAACATCTAGAACTGTTGCACCGGGCTTGATCCACTCTGGCTTAACAAAGTGAGCAACGCCAATAGCAGCAACAACAATGTCAGCTCGTTTTAGCGCGTGCTCAACATCTCTGGAACCCGAATGCAGCAAAGTTACTGTCGCGTCAATGCCCTTTTTGTTCAGCAGTAGACCTAGTGGTCTACCAACAGTAATTCCTCTGCCGAGAACTGCAACCTCAGCTCCGTGCAGGGCCATCCCGTAGCGCGAGAGCAGTTCAACGATTCCAGCTGGTGTGCAAGGTAGTGGGGAGGTCATCGCTTCAGAGCCAGCTAGCACCAATCTCCCAAGATTTACAGGGTGTAATCCATCAGCGTCTTTACTTGGGTCAATAAGTTCCAGCATCGCATTGGTGTCAAAGCCAAACGGCAAAGGCAGTTGAACGATGTAACCGGTAACATCCTTGGCTTCATTTAGATCTTTGATAGCAGCCTTGACATCCATAACCGAAGCGCTTGCCGGTAGGTCGATTCGAATTGAATTGACACCAACCTCAGAACAGTCGCGATGTTTTC
>JAURJV010000099.1 GCA_030832065.1 Rhodoluna sp.
CGGCGATTCCCTCCTGGTCGGCTTCCCGCACTTCACTCTGATCCAAAATCTCCAGCCACTGCTCGCGCTGCTTTGCGGTGTTGGCCAGCAATTTGTCAGCTGCTGGATCATCGGTGAAAGGGGTGTCGGGAACCAACATGGCACGTCGACCCGATTTTTTGATTTCACGGTTCTTAGTCTCGATGTTCTCTGGAGCCTGGGGCAGGTCACCGAAAATGTCTATCTTCTTTTTGCGCTTAAAGATCATTGCTGACTGGCCTGCGCAATCTTCATAAAGTCATAAACACTCAGTTCCTCGCCTCTAGCCGTTACCGCAATACCAGCCTTGGTCAGAAGTTCCTCGGCTGCTGCTGGTGAACCGGCAAAACCTGCTAGAGCCTGCCTGAGGGTCTTTCTGCGCTGTCCAAAAGCCTCATCAATAATCTTGAAGGTCTTCTCACGCAGGCCCTCATCCCCCAGTGGCTGGGTTCGTTTCTGGAAGTAGACCAGAGCTGAATCAACATTGGGGGCTGGCCAAAACACATTGCGTCCGATGTTGCCAGCCAGATTGGCTTCGGCATACCAAGCCAACTTCACGCTGGGGCTTCCGTAAACCTTGGATCCTGAAGTTGCCGCCAGCCGGTGCGCAACTTCAGCTTGAACCATAACCAAACCTGACTGGATGGACGGGAACATCTCTAGAAAATGCAGCAGCACTGGCACCGAGATGTTGTATGGGAGGTTGGCCACCAGTGCATCGGGTAAAGCGGGCAAGTCGGTCACCTTCAAGGCATCGGCTTGAACCAGATAGAAGTTCTTACCTTCAGCTTTTCTTTTCACTGTTGCCTCGATGGCCTGCGCCATTTTGTTATCAACTTCAACAGCGATGACGGTATCTACAACTTCAAATAGACCTAAAGTAAGTGAACCTAAACCAGGACCTATTTCAACTACGGTTTCTTTACCGGTTAGCTTTGCGGCAGTGACAATTCTTCTGATGGTATTTGGATCTATGACAAAGTTTTGTCCCAGCTTCTTAGTTGGAACAACACCAAAGTCCGATGCCATCGCTCTAATTTCGGCTGCACCGAGTAACTCAACCATTTAAACCTTCAGCCCAGGAGCCATAAACAGTTTCAGTGTTAGTGGTAATTTCCGATGCCATATCTTCTTCAGTGATTCCTCTAACTTCTGCCATCTTGCGCACGGTCAATGGAATTAGGTATGGAGAGTTGGGTCTACCTCTAAAAGGTTCCGGAGTTAGAAAAGGTGCATCGGTTTCGACCAGAATCAATTCGCTCGGCAGCATGGCTAACGCTTCTCTGAGTTCCTGGTTCTTCTTAAAAGTTACTGTTCCAGCAAAAGATGCATACCAATTATTCTCAATCAAGATCTCAGCCAACTCACGATTCCCGCTGAAGCAGTGAAAGACGGTTCGCTCTGGTGCGCCAACTCGCTTCAAGGTTGCCACCACATCAGCGTGAGCGTCTCGATCGTGGATTTGCAGAGCGATGTTGTTCTCTTTGGCTATCGCGATGTGTTCTTCAAAACTGTGCTGCTGCATAAAGCGCAACTCTTCACCGGTGCGAAAGTAATCTAAACCGGTCTCACCAACCGCTCTGACTCTCGGCTGGCCGGCGAGCTTGCTAATTTCAGCGATCGCATCATCCAGTTCACTGAGGCTGGAATACTCGGCCGCCACATTGGGGTGCAGGGCAACCGCTGCCAGCAATCTAGGTTCAATCGCTGCGGTTGCAGCCGACCACCTGGAGGTTTCAACCGAACCACCTACCTGAACCCCACCTAGGACGCCAGCTTGATTAGCCAACTCAAGGTGCTCACGGTAGTCCATCGGGTTTTCCCCATCAGCGATCTCCAAATGGGTGTGGTTATCGTAGGTGGGTATCTTCAACGGTTCTGGTAGTTCTGGGTAACTCAGGTCTCTAGCTGAGCCGTCTTCTGCCTTGCGGTTACGAACTCTGATGTAGTTCTCGTTAGTCATCTTTACTCTCGATGCGAGGGAACAGCACCGCCAATTCAGACACCTTTACGCTACCTAGCTGACCCCAGTCCCCAGTCGAGGTAATGTCCTGATCGGAGAGTTCACCCAGTGAGCCTTCGGTTAGAGCCGCCCACAACTTTGCAGTTGCTTTAGGAATTATCGGGCTGAGCAGCACGGTTAGAACTCTCAGTCCCTCACATGCCACATACAAAACCGTCGCCAGTCGTTCACGGTTGGCCTCATCCTTAGCTAACACCCACGGAGCTTGAACGGTGATGTAGTTATTTAGCTCATCAACCAACTTCCAAATTTCGGCTATCGCGTCACCGATAGCAACAACTTCCATTTTGCTGTTGGCATTAATGCAGGAATTCTTTGCAGTCGCAATAACCTGATTGTCTTCTGCTGTGTATTCGGCGGCAGCTGGGATAACTCCATCAAAATACTTATTGACCATGGCGATTGTTCTTGAGGCTAGATTGCCGAAACCATTAGCCAACTCCGCTTGGTATCTGGCTGAGAGATCCTCCCAGCTAAACGACCCGTCTTGTCCAAAGTTGATCGCCTTCATGAAGTAGTAGCGGAAAGCATCAGAGCCAAAGACATCGGTAATCTGTTCCGGAACGATACCGTTCAATTTAGAC
>JAURJV010000100.1 GCA_030832065.1 Rhodoluna sp.
ACCACGATAACTTCGGCGGTTACCTCACCTGGCGCAACTCCGTTACCGGCTATACCGTCTTCGCCTGCGACTGCTTCAATGTTCACCTGATGCATCGGTGCAATTCGTCCGCTGCCATAAACTGCCAAAGTTTTCTCTAGCTTTTCATACTCTGCGAATTTTGCTTTTCTAGCCGCTACGGTTGGCTTACCATCCAGAATTGGTGCGTGGCCACCGACCAGATCCTCAACTTCCTGATCGGTTAGCCAATAGATGTCTCTTGCTGTTTCGAGTATTCCCTCGGCAGCAAGCGATGCACCAACCGCATCGAAGCCTTTTCTAGACAAGTTGAAAGTTTGGGCTCGGTTAAATCTAAAGCGTTCACGCCAGTCGATGGCTCGCCTGGTGTTTTTCGCAACATAGAGAATAAGTGGTCTGAGTAGGTAGGAGCTCTTTGATGGCCAGACCAGTTCGCGTTTGCCAAGACTTGGTGCTGAATCAATTCCGGATTTCGCTGACTTCAGGGCTAGCTCTAGAACCGTATATAGGCGGTCGCTTAGTCGTTCGTTCTCCAGTTTGAGCTCGCCTGGTGTTCTAGCGCCGAACTCGTTGATGTAACTTTCGGCAGCTAAGACAACTTCCGGCCAACTTGCTGTTTTTTCTAACTCTTCGAAGCTAGTAACCCCTTCGGCTTGCATAGTTCTTTCCAGCACGATACCCAGCTCCGACAAACGGTGCAGTGGCTTAATGCTGGCTTTGTCTTGAAGTCCAGCCATAAGTTTTAGGTAGTCTTTGGGGTTTTCACTCTTGGCAAAGAGCCGTTGCAGTAAGCCGTGAAAGACCATGAGTCGAACATCGTTGAGAATCGTGTAAGCCCACTCCTGAAGTAATTCTCTGCGAATCTTCTTTCCTGATTCCAAGATGGTTGCAGCATTTAGGTAATCGAAGTTGACGGCGTCATATTTGGCTATTGTTGCCTGAATTCGTTTGCTGAAGCTTCTTGAAATTCTTTCGGAACTCAATAGCAGGTAGGCGAGCCGGCAGATAGTGACAAAAGATCTGAAGTCCAGTTTGGACTTAGCTGCCTTGCCTCTTTTCTTTACCGGGTTGAGCATCGCTTCGAAATACTCCTGGTTGCGCTTGCCTGGCATCAATTTCACGGCTTCGTACCAGTTGGTAATGCGGTAGTAGACTCGGCCATCCAGATAACCGAGCATGTTTTCCAACGTAGGTAAGGCATCATTGGCGGCTTTGGTGGACGCTCCCAGCATCTTGAAGAAACCTAAGTAAACGCCGCCGTAGAACTGTCTAATCAGCGAGTAGGTCAGCGGGAGGGTAAGACCAGGGTAGTTTTCCGAGATGTTAGTGCTATCCCACTCGAAACTGTAGTCAAGCATCGGTGTGGTGATCGGCCTGAACTGGAGGAAGGCAAGTTCCTTCTCATCAAAGGAAAACTCAACGTCAATTGGCCTTCCAACTGTAGCCTCAATCCTAAGCGCCTCTTCGCACAAGCGCTTAATCTGCCAAGGTAGCTTCGCTTCGGCTAATTCAAAACGATTGACTTTTATCTCTCTGGCATCTTCACCTTCAACGACTTGATTGCGCCAAGAGTCACTAATTGCTATTTGAATCTGCGAGAAACCATTTTCGGTAAATAGCACACCTGAAGACTTTCCGTAAAACATTCTTTGGATGATTAGCGAACCGCCGAGCTTGAAAGAGCGAAGCCCGCGCTGCTTTGCATAACTAACTACATTTGGGGAAACCATGGAGCTGAAAGTCAGTTTGGCATGTTCTGCCAACTCGTCTTCAGCAAAATGAACATCTAGGAATGATTGGTATTGTCCGGCAAAAGAGTCAGTGCCACCATCTTCTAAAGCGGCTGAGGTTCGAAAGCTAACCTTATCGAATTTGACTTCTGCAGCTATGCCGCTAACAGCTTCCTGATTGATTTTGATGTTCACAAGCTGTCCAGCGATCAAAGTATTGGTTTCTTCAAAGCTGGTCTCTGAGTTGAGGTAGCGGTTGACCAAGTTCTCTAGGTTGGTGCAAGTGACCTGGTAATTGGAAATCAGTTCAGCAAAGGGGACAGCTCTAAATTCTGGGACAGTTAGCCCAAATCGATCTCTGAGTTCAATCAGTTTTTCTGCTTTGGCACCTAGTTGATTCATAGGAAGTAGCACATCCCAGCACTAACTAAGTAGCCGAGAATGACTATGCCACGGACCGCCTGATTTTTCTTCTTCAAAATTAACATCAAGAGGCAAACAATTCCGCCAGAGAGAAAGAACCAGTTGGTTTCCTTTAGGTAGCCAAACAGCCCAGCACAAACTGCAGCACTGAGGAACATGACCCAAAAGGCCCCTGAACCCCAAACCGCCAGGTAGGTGTCTTTGACCACTTCACCAGCGGGGTTCCTTCGAAGTTCGTATTTGCGCATGACTTCAAGGCTTGCCATCAGGATAATGAAAGCTGCTCCACCGGCAACACTCTGGCTGGTCCAAGCTGTCCCAAACATGCTGAACAGCCA